>NZ_JBBMEU010000036.1:0-21675 GCF_040096415.1 Megasphaera intestinihominis | reverse complement strand
TAGTGGTTAGTGGCTAGTGGCTAGTGGCTAGTGGCTAGTGGCTAGTGGCTAGTGGCTCGTAGGGGTCGCCACGTGGGCGACCCGTTATGGATTTGGATGATTTTTCTAGCAGATTAGCCGGGAAATCGTACATATCCCGGAGCGGGCGCCCCATGTGGTCGCCCCTACAGAAAAGGACCTGTCGCTTTTGCGGCAGGTCCTTTTGCTATATCTCCCCACATTTGTTACAATAAGGGCATGAGATGGAGGAGAAATTCGATGAAATATATTTTATATGTCCTTTCTTTTTTCTGCCTGCTCATCGGCGGCGGTGCCTGGTTCTTTTATAACCATCCTGTCGGTGTCATCGGCGTTATCCTGTCGCTGTATATCCTGTATCGCCTGGAACGGCAGCCGCACAAGCTTTCTTTGAAGTGGCCCGGCAGCAAAGGGAAGGGAGCCAGCCGTGACCAGGCGGCCTTTGAAAAGGCTGTCAGCGACTTCAACCGCATGGAAGCGGAACGATTGGGGCTGACCGACCCGGACCTGCGCCGGACCGTTGCCAATATGCAGCACATTGCCCGTAACTTTCTCTACTATTTACAGCAGTATCCCGAACGAATCGGACTGGCAGAACACTTCATCGACTACTATCAGGACCGGGCCGTCTACATGGTCCATAAATATAAGAAACTGGCCGTAACAGGCGTTAAGACGGACAAAGTGGTCAACACGCAGAACAAGCTCAAGAACCTGCTCAGCCAACTCGACCAGGCCTATGAAGAACAGTTCACGCAGGTCATGGAAGCGGAATTAGTGACCATCGACGGAGAAACGACGGTCATGGCCCAGAACCTGTCTGCCCAAGGCCTGTACGACCCGGAGGCTGCCGCGCGGAGAAAGAAGCCGTCGTCCCTGAAAGGCTCCCTGGCTCAGTGGAAGCAGAAAGCCGCCGACCGCTTCGATGCCTATACGGACGGGACCTTCTCGTCGATTACACCGGAACTGCGCCATAAAATCAACGAAGAGCGCCTGATTACAGCCGTCCTGGCCTTCTTCCTGGGATCCTTCGGCATCCATTACTTCTATTTGAAGCGCCCTGTCCGCGGGGCCATCTACGCCCTCTTCTGCTGGACCCTCATCCCAGGCTTCCTGGGCCTGCGCGAAGGCATCCGCTACTTCAACATGACGACCGATGAATTTTACTATGCCGATTATTTACATAAATACGGCGCTTAGAACAAATCGCTTATACCTAGCAAGTGTGTGCCTTCTCTTTGAGCGCGTTCTATGACAGGTTGGGTGTATCCGCCTTTGCTGAAAAAGACCAGGTGCTTTTTCGTTACTTTCGGGAAAGCGGCCGTAGCCTGGACTAAGTCATCATACTCTTCCATGGGCATCGGGCGGTTCCGGTATTTACATTCGCAGAAGATTCCCTCTGTTTCTGTTTTGTCCAGTGCGAGGATATCGATATCGTCTTGTTGTTTCAATAGGGGATTAGTGCCCCACCATTTGCCGATGACAGCGGGAATGAAGGGGAGGGCGTGAGCCTTGGCCTGGCGCCAGAGGTATTCGGTGCAGATTTCTTCAAAGACAGGTCCCATATAGTCAGATATGCCGTCCATGATTTCTTGGGCGGCTTTTTCTTCGCCTAAGAGAAAGTAGTAATTTTTTTGTGAGAACGTGTAGCGGTACCAAAAACGGTAGTAATGGTCTGCAATCACGTAAATTCCCTTTTTGCTCGTCTTAGGCTGGCCACAGGGGATGATTTTCTTTACCAGCCGGATATTCTGTAAAACTTGCAGATATTTCGTGCATTTGCTCCGGTCTTCGTGGATGCGGTCAGCGATAGTTGAAATCTTATTGGCTCCATTGGCTATGGCTTCGAGGATACTATTGTAGATACCTGGTTCACGCAGTTCCATGCGCAAGAGGAGTTGCGGTTCGTCGTGAAGATAGGCATTTTCAGACAGAATATGTTCGGCAATATTTGTGGTAATGTCTTGCGCCGGATTGAAAGCTTTCAAATAGCGGGGGATTCCGCCGAGGATTCCATAGGCCAACAATTTTTCTTCTTGTGAATAATTGGGGAAAAATTCAGCACTTTCCAGATAATCAAAGGGCTTTACTTCTAAATGCGCGGTGATCCGCCCATATAAGGGGCTTTTATATCCCATGACTTCATTGATCATAAAGCTGACACTGGAACCGCAGAGGATGAGAAAAATATTTTTATTTTGCCAACTGTGATCGATAGCATGTTGGAAAATACTTTTTATCGAAGGATTCTGGGCGGCCAAAAAGGGGAATTCGTCGATGATGAGGACTGTCCGCTTTTCGGTGCCGCTTTGTTTTTCGATAAAGGCCAAGGCTTTTTCCCAATTCGGGAAAGGCGCTAAATAATCACCTGTATAATGTTCCTGTACAGTTTGGGAAAAATCTTCCAGATTCAGTACATCGTTCTTTTCCTGGGCCGGGAAAAAGATACAAGCATGGGACTGAGCGAATTTTTGTAAAATCGTCGTCTTTCCCACACGGCGGCGGCCATACATGATTAAAAAATGAAAAGAAGGAAAACTATATAATTTTTCTAAAAGCGCTAATTCCTGTTTTCTACCAATCATGAGAAAAACCTCCATAAATAAAGTGAAACACGAGTATAATACTTATAAGTATTATACTCGTGTTTCACTTTATTTGCAATTATATAGGTTAATCGAATTTTCGAGGTATAATGAATTCATCACGTAACTCCTTTGAGATGGTGTGTTGCAGCAGATTCATTATACTTTAAAGTGTGGTTACGCGATATTTATTTGTTCAAAAAGTTGTAAACTGCTGTAAGAATCATAAAAACAAATAATTGACCTATATAATAAGGGCTTGTCACATGAAGAAAAGAACAAGTGACAAGCCCTTATTATATAAAGAATTTGAGAGAGAAAGCATATTTAGATTTCTACGTTGAAGTGTTTGAGAATCATTTTTTCGGCTTCGGCGTTCCACAATCCTTTGTGGGCTTTGCAGCATTTGTCCAGCTCCAGGAAGAATGGGTCTTTTTCCCCGAGTTTGGCAAAATCTTCGATGGCGGTCATGGGCATATCGAACTGGGTATAAGCCAGTTTTTTGCCACCTGGGATTTTCGGCAGGTTGAGGGTCGTTTCAGCGATGCTGTCGATGCCGCCGACGTGGGTAATCATGACGGCCGGGTCGATGATGCCTTTGGCAGCCAGCGTATTGGCTTCGATGAGGTCGTCGTTGTTACCGCCTGTCGTACCCATGATGTGGGTGCTGGTGTAGTGGCAGTCGTAGAGGTTGATGTCAGCGCTGAAGTTTTTGTCCGTCGGGCCGGAGAAGAAGTTCATGCAGCCGTCGAAGGCCAGGAGTTTATTGCCTAATTCGGCAACGGCACGGATCGGTGTGTAGACGAAGACGTCGTCGTAGCCGTGGCCATCGGTGATTTTCATTAAGTCGTCGTAAGCTGTATCCATGTTGGATGTGTTGACGTAGATGAGTTCGACGCCGTGCTGGGTTGCGTATGCCGGCGAGACGACTTCTTTGGCTCGGGCGATGCGGGCGTCGTTGATGTCGGTGACGACGATGCGCTTCGGTTTGTTTTCAAAATTGATGCCGTAGCTGATGGCGCCCAGGCCCATGGGGCCGCAGCCGCCAAGGATGATGATATTGCCACCTTCTTTGGTACCCATGGCGTGGTTGTAATTGTGTTTGTTCGTATGGTAGTTGGCGTGGTAGCCGCCGATGATGCAGCTCATAGGTTCACCCAGGGAGGCTTCGAAGAAACTTTCGCCGTCATAGGGCATGAGGGCGCCCAGTTCCATGACTTCATGCGGGAAAATGCAGTACGTGCAGTCTCCGCCGAAGAATTCATAAGAGTAACCCGGGGAAGCCAGGCTGCCTTTGTAGTTCAGGGCCGGCTGCTGAGCGAAGCGCATGCCTGGCTTGAACTGGTCCTGCCATTTTTTGCCGACTTTGACAATGACACCGGCAAATTCGTGGCCTGTGATAATGGGGTGCGTATCCATGTTCTGGGGAGCGCGTTTATGTTTTTTGCCCTGTTCGACGAGTTTATATGTCGACATGCAGATGCTGTCGGTAATAATCTTGGCTAAGATTTCGTCGTCCTTGATTTCCGGGAGCTCAAATTCTTCCAGACGTAAATCGCGGGTACCGTACATTCTGACTGCTTTTGTTTTCATGATAGAATCCTCCTAAGTGATTATTCAATAATATATGTATTAATGGATTAGGTGACTATTCCCCTTCGATGTTGGCGAAGGTATCGTAGATTTGATCGACAGAGCTTTTCAGGATTTCGTCGACTTCATCTTCATCGGAACAGGTGACGGCGATATTGCTGAGGATATCGATGTGTTCGTCACCGACGCCGGCGATGCCGATGACCAATTTGACCGTTTCACCGCCCCAATCGGTTCCTTGAGGGAAGGTCATGATGACTAAGCCCGATTTCTTGACTTCGCATTTGCCTTCTTCAATGCCGTGGGGGATGGCGACGGCATTGCCGATGGCCGTATTGAAGACTTTTTCTTTGTCCAGCATAGCCTGGGTGTATTTTTCTGTCGTATAGCCATCGTCATAGAACATCTTACCGATTTCTTTGATGACGTCTTCTTTGGCTTTAGGATGGCAATTGAGGATGATGTTTTTTTTCTGTAAAATCGTGTTCATAGGGCATATCTCCTTTTATTGGCTCTGACGGGCAGCGACTAATTCATTGACGAGCATGGCGTATTCAGGGGCTGCCATAAAGTTTGTAATCGTAATCAAGCGGGCCTGGGGAGCACTGGCTTTCGCGCGTTCAGCCAGGTCCTGGTGACAGACGACGAGTTGGGCGTCTGCTGGGATTTCCGAAACGGAAGCGTGGCTGACGGTGATGTCGGTCAGGCCGGCTTTTTTGAATTTCTTCTGCAAGACGGCGGCCCCCATAGCGCTGGAACCCATGCCGGCATCGCAGGCGAAGACGACGTTTGTGATGTGTTTCAAATCGGCCTGGGCTGGAGCGGCGGCTGCCGGAGCCGTGCCTTTCGATTCAGCTTTCATGTCCTGCATCTTCTGCTGGGCTTCTTCCAGGGATTCACCGGATTTAGCAGCGGACATCTTGATGATCGGCGAGGCGATGATGAAGGAGACGGCGGCAGCTATGACGATGCTCAGGATGACCGAGAGGGTCGAGCCTTTCGGCGCCATGGCCAGATAGGAAATGAGACTGCCCGGGGCCGGCGGACCCGAGAGACCGAGGTCGAAAATCATGTTGTAGAACAGCGCTGCGACACTGCCGCTGATGGTAGCCAGCAGGAGGGCCGGGTTCATGAGGATGTACGGGAAGGAAATTTCGTGGATACCGCCGAGGAGGTGGATAATCAGGGCACCGGGAGCGGACTGACGGGTCGTATTGTCTTTCGAGAAGAACCAGTAGGCTAGGAGGACGCCCGTGCCGGGACCGGGATTGGTTTCAATCATATAGAAGATGGACTTGCCCGTTTCGGCGACCTGTTCCGCACCGAGGGGAGTGAAGATGCCATGGTTGATGGCGTTGTTCAGGAACAGGACCTTAGCCGGTTCGACGAAGACGCCGATGAGCGGGAAGATGCCAGCCTGGAGCAGGATTTGGACGCCGGCTGTCAGGAAGGATAGGATGATGCCCATGACCGGACCGATGAGGTAGAAGCCGATGATGGCCATGACCATGCCCAGGATACCGACGGAGAAGTTATTGACGAGCATTTCAAAGCCCGGCTTGATGCGGCCTTCGACAGCGGTATCGAATTTCTTGATGACCAGGCCAGCCAGGGGACCCATGACCATGGCACCCATGAACATGGTGTATGTCGTACCGCAGATGACGCCGACAGTGGCGATGGCACCCATGATGGCGCCGCGCAGGCCACCGACGATTTTGCCGCCCTGAAAGGCGATGAGCAGGGGCAGGACGTAGGTCAGGAAGGGGCCGACCATTTTGGCCAGCTGTTCATTGGGCAGCCAGCCGCTGGGAATGAATAAGGCCGTAATCAGGCCCCAAGCGATGAAGGCGCCGATGTTCGGCATGACCATACCGCTGAGGAAACGGCCGAAGGATTGGACTTTTGCTTTCATGGTGATTCCTCCTAAAATGCTTGGAATGAATACGCTAAACATGAGCAGTACCTGACACTCCGGATTGCACTGCGCTGCTCTCTTGATGGCTATAGTATAACTTGTGTACATATCAAAAGCAATTAAAAGTAATTTAAGTTTGTCCTTTTGTAAGGTGACAGACCTTGAGAAATGAGGTTTTTACAGGCTTCATCCCTACTAGCCGTAACGCAGTTTGTGGTATAATGAAGGTAGAAATCACGAAGAGGAGATGTTGACATGGAGGCGAAAGCCGTAATCATCGATCATGAACCGCTGATGGCGGCGCAGTTAAAAAAGCTGTTACAGCAGGAGAAACCAGCTATCGAGGTAAAAGCGATATGCTATGAAGGGGAGCAGGCCATGGCCTGTCTGGCAGCCTATCAGCCGGATATCGTTTTTTTGACGCTGGAAATGCCGCGGGTCAGCGGCATGACCATTGCCAGAGAGATTGAAGCGGCCAAAGGCCCTCATCCAGCTGTCGTCTTCGTTACGGGCAAGCGCGATTTCATTTCCCAAGCGCTGCGGCTGAATGTCCTCGATTATCTGGTCAAGCCGGTTACAGAGGAAGAAGTGCGGCGGGTTGTCGAGAAATTCCGCGCTGTCTATATAAAAAAAGAAGCTCCTTTGCAGGAAGGAGCTTCCGAAACAGATGTTGATAGGAGCAGCCGGCCCAGTTATGCCCGGCGCTTTTCCGTCGATGAAGGCGACAAGATTAAACTCATTTCGACGGAAGATATCCGCTTGGTCTATGCAGAGAAGCGAAAAGTTTTTCTCGTTACCTTATCTGGCAAGACGTATCCCAGTCATCTCAGTCTGGTCCAGTTTGAAAAGCGTCTACCTGAAGCGGTGTTCTTTCGCTGTCATCGCAATTATATTGTCAACATCGATGAGGTCCAGCAAATCGAACCGTGGTTCCATCATCAATACGTCCTCATCGTAAAAGGAATGGAAGACCAGCCCGTGCCTATCGGCCGATCGTATGTCAAGAAACTCCGGCAGTACGTCGACTTATAGACTCAGGGCAGACTCGAAATAGGTCTTGAGGATCCGCTGCAGGTGGCAGCGGATTTTTTCTGGGTCGTGGCCGAGGATGGCCTGGTAAAAAGCGTCATCGTTGACTAGGGAACTGCTGATGAAACCCAGCACATCCGTATGGACCTGGCGGTATTCGTCTTCGGGCATGATGAGCAGCAAGACGGTGGCAATGCCTTTGAAATAGTCGTCCTCAAAGGCTGGGCCGTCGGGGACGCACGTATAGAATAAGGATTGACGGATGGTTTGGGTACGGCAGTGGAGCAAAGCAAAGCCCTGGTCTGGGAAAATCTGGCTGTTCAAGCGTTCGCGGCGGATGATGGCGTCGAATAAGTGAGCCGTATCCTCTTCATCTTTCGTTGCGGCTGTGGCCAGCGTATGGACGACTTGGGCAAAGGTAGACGAGGCGGGGACGGTGAATTGTTGATAATGACGCAGAAGACCGGCCATTTCCCGAGCCAGGAGATGTGTTCGGTCCAGGGCAGATAAAAAAGTTTCTCCTGAAGGCGTGACCAGGTCCGGCGCTTTGCGGATGTGGGAATATGTATCTATTTTACCCAGGATATGTTGAAGTTCAGAACCCGTGATGAGGGGGGATGTACGCAGGACGTCGGCACCAGGAATTTGCAGGGGCAGGGTGCTGATGAAAAAATCTGTTTCTTGCAACACCGATTCTGTCAAGTCGTCCTTGCCATACGTATGGAGCTCGACATGGCTAGGAAGTTTGTTCTGCAGGCGCGTCATCATCAGGCGGGCCAGGCCGAAGCCGCTGGCACAGACGATGCCGATGACGACTTTGCGGGTAAAGGCTTTTTTCCCCTTGAGCCGTTCCAGGGCCGCGCCGAAGTGGATGGTCAGATAGCCGATTTCTTCTTCCGAAACGGTCGTATCCAAGGCACGGGCCAGAACGTCAGCAGCGCGGCGGGCTTTTTGGAAGATAGAGGCGTATTCCTGCTGGATGTCGTCCAGCAGGGGGTTGATGATATTCAAGTGATGTTTTAGGCGTACAATGGTCGGCTGCAAATGGACGAAAAGGCCGCGGATGAATTCGTCGTCACAGCGCAGGTCATAGGCATATTGTGGGTCGAAGGCATCAATCATCGCATCGATAATGCCGAGGAGAGCCGATTCATCCAGTCCGTCAGGTCCCTGCCAGGAGCTGCCGCTATAGCGGATTTTGGCGCCTTTGATGTGCAACAGCAGGTATGACACTTCGATGGCCGGCATGGACAGGTGAAACTCGTTTTCCATGCCTTTCAGGATGCGGCGCGCCAGGGCGCTGTCTTCGTCGTCTGGAACGGATGGTGGGACTGAGGGTTCTTCCTGGAGCTGGCCGCTGGCTACGCGTTCGATGGCGATGGCGATATGGATGACCAGGCCGATTTTGGCAGCATCAGTGAAGTGGGTGATCCTTTCTTCATGGAGCTCCTTGAGGACGGCATAGACCCGCTGGATCGTGTGGCTGTTGAGCAATTTATAAATACCTTTGTCGGTGACGTTCATGACAGCTTGAGAAAGGGCTTCGTGGTCTGCGTGAAGTTCTTTGACATCTTCGGCTGACGTCGTTTCACTGATGAAGCGGCGCATGGCTTCACGATAGTCTTTTTCGCTGCCTGTGAGGACGACGCCATAGCCCTGCTTCTTGAGGACGGCTAAGTTATTCTTTTGCAGCCACGGTGTCAGTGATTCCAGGTCCGACGCGGCCGTGGCTTCACTGACGCCGAGGAGCTGGCTGTAATAGAAAAGCTTCTTCGGCGTCCGGTCGCGCAGGATTTCAAAGAGCAGATAACGGCGGCGGTTGTGTTTATCCGTGAAATCCATGGCCGAAGCCGTCTGTAAGTTGGCAGTCAGTTTTTCTTTCCCGTCTGCCGGCCCGATGAGTTTAAGGCCGGCTTTTTTCTTGCGCTGTAATTGCAGGCCGTAGGAAGCCAGGGCACCGGCCGTCCCGTCGAGTTCCCGTTGGACTGTCCGTTTGCTGATGCCCAGGTCATCAGCCAGGGCCTGCTCAGATACAAAATCCTCTTCGGACAGCAGGCGCTGTAAAATCTGTTGCATACGAGGGGTAAAATCCATGCTATCACCTCCATCGTCCATGGCTTTCCTGTATGTCTTTGCTTTTTAGTATAGCCCAGGCTATAGGCCGGTGCAATTCAAAGTATTTTAATTTTGTCATCGTCGCAGATGACAGCATTTTGATAATGCATAGATTGCAGGATGAGGGTGAAAAAATGCCTGGTTGTTATAGAATAATGGCAAGCCATATGATATAATTCAAAGTAAAGCCTTGTAAAGAATATGAAAGAATCGTGTAAATTTTGATAAAGGCTTATTCTTATCTTTTCGTTAAGGAGATCGATGATTATGGCATTCCACTTAAAGCCCAAGGAAGAAAAATTCTTTTCCCTATTGGACCAGCATGCGACGTTGAGCTATGAAGCGGCTGAATTACTGAGCCAGGCTATTAACGGCGAAGTCGCAAAAGAAACGGCGCTGGAAAAAATCGACGCTCTGGCCGACCAGGCCGATGCGCTGGTCATGGAAACGATGAAGCGCCTCCAGAAGACCTTCATTACGCCTATGGACCGTGAAGATATCCAGCAGCTGATCGATCAGCTCGATGCAGCTGTCGACAACATCAGTGAAATCATGGATAAAATGTGTATGTACCAAGTCGGCGAAGCTACGGATGGCGCTAAGCAGATGGCGACCATTACGGCGAAAGCCATGAAAGAGATCCGCAAATCCATCGGCTACATGAAGGACCTCAAGAAGAATTACCTCAAAGTCGAAGCGCGGAGCAAGAAAGTCTTGAAATTGGAACAGGACTGCGATGATTTGTACCATGAAGAAATGGCGAACTTGTTCAAGAACTGCAAGGACCCCATTGAAATCATCAAGTGGAAGGAAATCCTCCAGTCTGTCGAAGACGTCACCGATGATTGTGAAGATTTAGTCGTTACGTTCAGAAGGGTTGTATTGAAGTATGCCTGAGCATTGGTTAATTTGGGCCATCGTTTTGCTGGCCGTTCTCTTTGATTATATTAATGGCTTCCACGATACGGCCAATGCCATCGCGACGGGCGTATCGACGCGGGCCATTACACCGCGCCACGCCATCATGATGGCAGCGTGCCTCAATTTCGCCGGGGCCATGATCAGCACCGGCGTCGCTAAGACCATTGGCGGCGACCTGGTCCTCAATCCGGCTGAAATCAGCTTGGAAGTCATCGTAGCCGCCCTCATCGGCTCGATTATCTGGAATGTCCTTACCTGGTATTACCGCATACCGAGCAGTTCGTCCCATTCCCTGATCGGTGGTGTCATCGGCGCCGTCTGCATCAGCGTCGGACCGGCAGCCCTCGATATGGGCGGTATCGGCAAAATCATCTTGTCTCTGATCCTGTCGCCTGTCGTCGCCTTGGCTACCGGGTATTTCGTCATGATCGGTATCCTCTGGATTGTCCGCAAGTATTCGCCGCTGGCCCTGAACCGGCAGTTCCGCAAGATGCAGCTCTTGTCGGCCAGCCTGATGGCTTTTTCTCACGGTTCCAATGATGCCCAGAAGGCCATGGGGATCATCGCCCTGGCTCTCTTGTCCGGCGGTTATATTGAAACTATGGAAATCCCGATTTGGGTCAAGATGGCCTGCGCTACGTCCATGGCTTTAGGGACTTCGGCCGGCGGCTGGCGTATCATCTCTACGATGGGGACGAAGATCTTCAAGATGGAATCGATCAATGGCTTTGCGGCGGATTTGAACTCGTCTATCGTCATCTTTACGGCGACTTTCCTCCATCTGCCCGTCAGTACGACCCACGTCGTATCGGGCTCCATCATGGGCATCGGTTCAGCCGAACGCGTCCGCGCCGTCCATTGGGGCGTCGCCCGCAGTATGCTCGTCGCCTGGGTCGTCACCATCCCCATCAGTGCCCTTATGTCGGCAATCATTTTCAAAATTATCGATTTTCTTTAAGTGAAATTAGTTTGTAGTACGGAGTTTGTAGTTTGTAGAAGCTGGTTTTAAATTTTTTACCATTTGCTGCAAACTAAAAACTACAAACTTAAAACTCAAAAAGAGGCTGTCTTAATGCGACAGCCTCTTTTTGCATCAGTCAGTAGGATAAAAGCGGATGACAGGCTTAAAGTATATTAATAATGTACTTCTGGGTACTGGAGTTACAGAATTAAAACTATACTTTTTTTGTCTTTTATTGTATAATACTAAATATAGACAACAAGGGGGTAGAAATATGAGATTGAATCAGGCTACGGACTATGCCTTCCGCATGGTCCTCTATTTGGCGTCTCTCCCGGAAGGCACGAAGATTACCGGCGCGGCGCTGGCTGAAAAACAGAATATACCGGAACGTTTTTTATTGAAAATCATGCGCAGTCTCACCAAGGCTGGCATCATGAAGTCTTACCGCGGTGTCGAAGGCGGCTTCGCCCTGCAGCGGGCTCCCAAGGATATCACCCTCTTTGACATCATCGATGCCGTCGAAGGGCAGACGGAACTGCAGCGCTGTCTCCATGATATCGGCTCGTGCAGCCGCGGCTGCAGCGGCATGTGCTCTATTTATGCCGCTTTTGCCGACATCCAGCGCGACCTGGCGGCCCACCTGAAGTCCATCAACTTCGAGACACTGGCCAAACAGGAAGCCAATCTGCGCATGGTCCATGAAGCAGAAGCGCAGCTGACGGCCAAAAAAGAAGCGGCAGAAAAGTGAGCTTGTAGTACGGAGTTTGTAGAAGAGGGCTTTAAATTTAAAACCCTCCGCTAACCACTAGCCACTAAAAAGGGCTTGTCACCGACGACAAGCCCTTTTTTTTATGCCCAAAATATTGTAAAATAAGGATACCCATTTTATTTTTATTCTCGTTGTGTGGAGTGAAGCCCTATGTACCTACCCCTTCAAGGTTTCATCAGCAGCTTCCGGCTGCTCGATATATTGGATATCCTGCTCGTCGCTTTTGTCCTCTATAAATTATTCATCCTCATCCGCAATACCCGGGCCGTGGCCCTGATCAAGGGCCTGCTGGTCCTGGGCGTGGTCACTGTCGTCAGCAAGGTCCTCGACCTGCACGTCATCAACTGGATGCTGCAGCAGGGGATGACGGTCATTCTCGTCGCCCTGCCTGTCGTCTTCCAGCCGGAATTGCGGCGGGCCCTGGAACAAATCGGCCGGGGCCGTTTCTTTCATTCCGGCCAGGTCATCAGCATGGAAGAACTGGAACGGCTCATCGATGAAATCGTGGCTATCAGTGAATCCCTGTCAAAGACCCATACAGGAGCGCTCATCGTCTTTGAACGCGAAGTAGGCCTTAACGACTACATCGATACAGGCATCGCCATCGACGGCCTGGTGTCGCGGGAACTGTTGGGGAATATCTTCATTCCCAATACGCCCCTTCACGATGGCGCCGTCATCATCCGGGAAAACCGGATCATGGCTGCCGGCTGTCTGCTGCCGTTGACGTCGGACCGGTCGCTGTCGACGGAATTAGGGACGCGTCATCGGGCGGCTATCGGCATCAGTGAACTGGCCGATGCCGTCGTCGTCGTCGTCAGCGAAGAAACGGGCTCCATTTCTTATACCTATGGCGGTCATATTTATCGTCACCTCGACGGCAATGCCCTGCGCAATGTCCTGAAGACGTTCTTGAACAGGACGCCTCAGGGCCTGGCCAATATTTTTAAATGGAGGCCTTAGCTTATGAACAAGATTGATAAAAAATGGCAGCTCAAAATAATCTGCCTCCTCTTGGCTATCGTCTTGTGGTTCGTCATCATCAACGAACAGAATCCCCTCAGTGAAGGCAGTTATACCGTACCGATCACTGTAGAGAACCTCGACTCCCAGTATATTACGTCCAACGTGCCCAAGACGGTCTATGTCCGCCTGTCGGGACCGCGCAATACGATCATCAACGTCGGGCCGTCGGATATCAAGGCCTATATCGACTTGTCCAGTGTCCAGGAAGGGGAAGTAGAGGTCCCGGTCCACATCGAGATCCCCAGCGGGACGGAGCTGAAGAAGCAGAGCATGACGTCGACGAAAATCACAGTCGATGTCTATACAGTCAAAGAATTTAAATTGACGCCCCATGTCGTCGGCAAACTGGATGACAAGGATTTCATCAGCGATTTGAAAATCGTACCGGAGAAAGTCGTCGTCAGCGGGGCGCGCCGCCTCATCCAGCACGTCAGCCAGGCAGTCGTAGATATCCCGGTCAATCAGCGCAATGGCGACTTTGCTATTATGGCGCCGATTCATTTGTATCAGGCTGATGGCACGCCTGTCGAAGGACTGGAAATGACGCCCTGGCAGAGCAATGTCAAAGTGGCCATTGCCCATGATGCCGTGGCCAAGACGGTGCCTCTCAACCTGAACGCTACGGGCCAGACGGCCTGGAAGACCGTCACAGTCCAGCCGATGTCGGTCCAGGTCCGCGGTGAAGCCGATACGCTGAAGAATATCAGCTCCATCGATTTGCCAGATATCGATGTGGAAAACATGACGGAAGAAAAGACCTGGAAAGTGCTGATTCCGCCCATTGATGGTGTCGTCATAGACCCTGATGAAGTCGACGCCACACTGCATATTAAGAAAGATGAGTAGAAAGGGAGAAGATTGTGCTTAGAGTATTGAATATCCGCACGGCTGTGCCCATGAAGAAGCCTTTGGAAGCGTTAGTTGCCAAGAAGCTCCGCTGCAGCCGCAGCGATATTTCCCGCCTTATCATTGTCCGCCGGTCCATCGACGCCCGGCGGAAACCGCGGATTTATTTCGTTTTTACGGTCGATGTGGAATTCGTCGACGAAAGCCGCGTTTGGAAGCGCTGTCGTGACAATAAGGATGTCCGCCAGCTGGCTGAGTCGCCGGCGCCGGATATCCGGCCCGGTACGCAGCCGCTTACCCACCGGCCCATCGTCATCGGGACCGGCCCGGCTGGCCTGGCGGCAGCCCTGGCCCTGGCCGAACACGGCTATGCGCCTATCGTCTTTGAACGGGGGTGTGACGTCGATACCCGCACGAAAGACGTTGAAGATTTTTGGCGCGGCGGCCCCTTCAAGGCATCGTCGAACGTCCAGTTCGGCGAAGGCGGAGCGGGGACCTTTTCCGATGGGAAATTGACGACCCGCGTCAATCATCCGCTGCTGCGGCGCATTTTGCAGACTTTCGTCGATGCCGGAGCGCCGGAAGACATCCTGTATGCCTATAATCCCCACGTCGGGACCGATGTCCTGCGCCGCGTCGTCAAGAATATGCGCCACACCATCGAGGCGCAGGGCGGCGAAGTCCATTTTTCCAGCTGTGTCACGGCAATCCATCGCGACGATAGCGGACGCATCACGTCGGTGACCGTCAACGGCTGCGATGAGTACCCGGCAGAGCTGGTCGTCATGGGTATCGGCCACAGTGCCCGCGATACGTATTACATGCTCCATGACCAGGGCATTACCCTGGAAAAGAAGCCTTTTGCCGTCGGTGTGCGTATCGAACATTCCCAGGATGTCATCGACCGGGCCCAATATGGCTGCCCGGCAGCCGACCTCGGCCTGGAACCGGCCGATTACGCCCTGGTCTATCACAGCCCGGAAGGGCGGTCGTGCTATTCTTTCTGCATGTGTCCCGGCGGTGTCGTCGTCGGCGCGGCTTCGGAAGAAGGGCGGGTCGTCACCAATGGCATGAGCCTGTACCGACGTGACAGCGGCATCGCCAACAGTGCTGTCGTCGTCAACGTCACAGCCGACGACATGGGCGGCGACAGCCCCCTGGCGGGGATCGAATTCCAGCGCCGCTATGAAGCCCTGGCCTATCAGGCCGGCGGTAGCAATTATCACGCGCCGGCTCAGACCGTCGGGGCTTTCCTCAGCCGTCCTGGAGCACCGCAGGAAGGGCCCATCCATTCCTATCGTCCCGGCGTGACCTGGACGGACCTGCATGAGGTCCTGCCAGGTTTCGTTACGACGACACTGGAACAGGCCCTGCCTTATTTTGGGCGGCGGATTCACGGTTTTGACGATGACGATGTCGTCATGACCGGCGTCGAAACCCGGACCAGCGCCCCGGTACGCATTGTCCGCGGCGAAGACCGCATGGCCCTGGGGGCGGCAGGCCTTTATCCCATCGGGGAAGGGGCTGGCTATGCCGGCGGCATTATGAGCGCTTTTTTGGATGGACTGGAAACGGCGATTGAAATCATCCGTAAATATCAACCTTTGGAGGTAAAGTAAATGGCTAGATTGTTTGGAACTGATGGAGTACGAGGTATTGCCAATGATTCGCTGACACCGGAATTGGTATATCATTTGGGCAGAGCAGCTGCCTATATTTTTGGGCAGAACAAAGAACACCCGACCTTTCTCATCGGCCGGGATACCCGCCGTTCCGGCACTATGCTGGCAGATATCCTGGCCGCCGGTATCGCTTCGGCTGGTGGTGACTGCTACATGGTAGGCGTCATTCCGACTCCGGCCATTGCCTACTTGACGCGGACTCATCATATGGATGCCGGCGTCATGATTTCGGCGTCGCATAATCCCTTTGAATACAACGGTATCAAGTTCTTCGACGGCTTTGGCTATAAGCTGCCTGACGAAACGGAAGACAAAATCGAAGAATGTATGCTCAAAGATGAACGGGCTGCCCTTCAGAGCCGTCCGACCGGGGCCGCTATCGGCACGATTTCGACGTGGACCGATTTACAGCAGGAATATGCCGATTTCATCTGCAAATCGACGGATGTCGATTTGTCGGGCCTGAAAGTCGTCCATGACGGGGCCAATGGTTCCGCTTCGGTCTTGGGGCCGGAAATCCTCAAACGCCTGGGTGCCGAAGTCATTGCCATCCATCATGAACCGAACGGCATCAACATCAATGACAACTGCGGCTCTACCCATTTGGAAAGCTTAAAGGAAACGGTTCTCAAGTATGGGGCCGACGTAGGGATTGCCAACGACGGCGATGCCGACCGCTGCCTGGCTGTCGATGAAAAGGGCCAGGAAATGGATGGCGACCAGATCATGCTCCTCTGCGCCATGAAATTGAAGGCCGAAGGCCGGCTCAAACAGAATACCGTCGTCGGTACGGTCATGAGCAATATCGGTTTCCACAAAGCCCTGAAGGAAATGGGCTGCCAGACGGAAATTACGGCTGTCGGCGACCGCTATGTCCTGGAAAAGATGCGCAAAGACGGCTATTCCCTCGGCGGCGAACAGTCGGGCCATATCATCTTCCTCGACTACAATACGACTGGTGACGGCCTGCTCACGGCGGTCCAGCTGCTGAGCATCATGAAACAGCAGCAGAAGCCCTTGTCGGAACTGGCCGGATTGATGACGCGCTATCCGCAGATTTTGAAAAATGTTCGCGTTCAGACGAAATCGGGATGGGAAGACAATAACCTCATCATGGCCGCCATCTCGGCTGGCGAAGAAGAGTTGGGCGATGAAGGCCGCATCCTCGTCCGCCCGTCGGGCACAGAACCCTTGATCCGTGTCATGGCAGAAGGACCGGACCTGGAACAGCTCGAACGCATCGTCGATGACATCGCCGTCGTCGTCGAACACGAAATGGGCCCGTCTAAGTAGGTATTGACAAAACCTTGCAAATATATTAAAGTGTGGGAATGGAGTTCCTGGAACTCTTTCCTGCACTTTTTTATGCAGGCGTCTGGAAATCCTTGACGATATAATGGATAGCGCTAGTGCCTGATGGATTCAGGCAGACGAGGTAGAGAAGTATCGAAATAGTCAGCGGATGTCTCTCGGCAGCTTCAGCCGTTATATGGCGGAAAAACACGATGGTAACGTCGTCGACAAGTTCGTCATAAGAAGGAACATTTTCATATCAGGAGGATATAACTATGTGTGGTATTGTAGGTTACATCGGAGACAGAGAAGCAGCAGATTTTTTGATGGATGGACTGGCCAAGCTGGAATATCGTGGTTATGACTCGGCCGGTATCGCCGTCTACAACGACGGCGCCATCGCTGTCCGCAAAAAAGCAGGCCGTCTGGTCAATCTGGCTGAAGAAGTCAAGGCTCACCCCGTCGTAGGGACGCTGGGCATCGGTCATACCCGCTGGGCGACACACGGCGGCCCGTCGGACGTCAATGCCCATCCCCATACGGATGAAAAGGGGAACTTCGCCATCGTCCACAACGGTATCATCGAAAACTACATGGAATTGAAGGAAGAACTCCTCAAAAAAGGGTATCACTTCAAGTCGGAAACGGATACGGAAGTCGTCGCGCACCTCTGCGCCGACATGTACGACGGAGATTTCACCAGCACCGTCCGCAAGGTCCTGGCCCGTCTGCGCGGTTCCTATTCGTTGGTCTTCATGTGCAAGTTTGAACCGGATAAGATCATTTGCAGCAAGAAAGACAATCCCCTCATCGTCGGCCTCGGCCAGGGGGAAAATTACATCGCTTCGGATATTCCGGCCATCCTCAGCTACACCCGCAAGACGTACATCATGAACGATGGGGAAATCGCCATCGTCATGAAGGATAATGTCTGGGTCACGGACCTCGAAGGCAAGCCCATTTCCAAGAAGGTCTTTGAAGTCAACTGGGATGCTGAAGCAGCTGAAAAGGGCGGCTTTGAACACTTCATGCTCAAGGAAATCTACGAACAGCCGAAGGCTATCAAAGATACCATGAGCTGCCGCATCACCAAAGATGGCAAGCACGTCCATTTTGAGGAATTGAACTGGACGCCGGAAGACGTCAAATCAATCGGCAAGATTTTGATTACTGCCTGCGGTACGGCCTACCATGCCGGCCTTTTGGCCAAGTATTTCATTGAAAAACTGGCCCGCATCCCCGTCGAAGTCGACATCGCTTCGGAATACCGTTACCGCGATCCCTTGACGGACAGCAAGACCCTGTGCATTGTCATCAGTCAGTCCGGGGAAACCATAGACACCCTGGCAGCCCTGAAAGAAGCCAAACGCCGTGGCGCTCGTTCCCTGGCCGTCACCAACGTCGTCGGTTCGTCTATTTCCCGTGAAGCCGACCAGGTCGCTTATACCTGGGCTGGCCCGGAAATCGCCGTCGCTTCGACCAAGGCCTATACGACGCAGCTGGTCACGCTCCTGCTCCTGTCCCTGTACATGGGCCGCTTGAACGGGAACCTGCCCGTAGACCGGGAAGAAAAAATCCTGGCTGATTTGACCAAACTGCCGGATCAGTGCCAGGGCATCTTCGACCAGGTCGATTTCATCAAAGGTCTCTGCAGTACTTTCAAAGATAAAGAAGACGTCTTTTTCATCGGCCGTTCCATGGACTACGGCCTGGCTATGGAAGGTGCCCTGAAATTGAAGGAAATCTCCTATATTCATGCTGAATCCTATGCCGGCGGCGAACTGAAACACGGCACGTTGTCCCTCATCGAAGCCGGTGTCCCCGTCATCGCCCTGGCTACCCAGCTGGAAGTCGAAGAAAAGATGATCAGCAACATCAAGGAAGTCAAAGCCCGCGATGCCTATGTCGTCGGCGTCGTCCAGGATGGCGATACGGAAGTCGGCAAGACCGTCGATGATTTGATCAAAGTACCGGCATCGGACGATTTCGTCGTTCCTATCCTGGCCATCATCCCCTTGCAGCTCCTGGCCTATTACATCGCTGTCAGCCGCGGCAACGACGTAGATAAACCGCGTAACCTGGCTAAGAGCGTTACCGTAGAATAAGAGATAGTTTGTAGTTCAGCGTTTTCAGTTTGTAGACGACGGTTTTAAATTTTTAAACATTCACTACAAACTAAAAACTACAAACTTCGAACTAAAAAAGAGGCTGTCCCAGCGCCAGCCTCTTTTTTGTCCCATTTATTCTCCGTTCGGCAGAATAATATCTCCTTTCGTCATGGAAAAGAGGCGGCCGTCTTCGTTTTGCCGTATACTATACTTAACGAAATGACAGTGATGATTGTAGATAGATGTGAGGTGTTGTCTTATGTCACGATTTATAAATAACCTGAAACGCCGCGTTGCTAAAGAACAGAAGAAAATCGTCCTGCCGGAATCGGAAAGCCGCCGCGTCCTGCAGGCTGCCGAACGGGTCCAGGCCGAAGGCTTTGCCCGGCCCATCCTCATCGGCCGTCCCCGGAGTATCGTCGAAGTCGCTTCGGAATACCAGATCGATATGGACGGGATTGAAATCATCGACCCTGAAACGTACCCCATGATGGATAAGTTCTGCCAATATTATGCCAAACGGCGGGCTAAGAAGGGCATGAGCCTGGAAGAAGCCCGGAAAGTCCTGTCAGAAAATTACATCTTCTTTGCAGCCTGCCTGGTTGCCTTCGATATTGCCGACGGCATGGTCGCCGGTGCGGTGGCCACGTCGTCGGAAGTCATCCGGGCGGCTCTGCAGGTCATCGGTCCTCATCCCGGCCTGTCGACGGTCAGCAGTTCTTTCATCATGATTACCGATAAGCCCCAGTTCGGCGATGACGGTATCTTCGTCGTCGGCGACTGCAGTGTCGTCATCGAGCCGACGCCGCAGCAGCTGGCCGATATTGCTGTCAGCTGTGTCGAACGGGCCCGCCGGACGGCGCAGATGCTCGATCCGAAAGTAGCATTCCTATCGTATTCGACCATGGGCAGCGGTGCTGGCGAAGAAGTCGACCGCGTCCGCGAGGCCGTCCGCCTGCTGCGGGACCGCAATGTCGATTTTGAATTCGACGGCGAAATGCAGGCCGATGCCGCGCTGGTACCGCGCATTGCCCGCCAGAAAGCACCGGGTTCGGCCGTAGCCGGTCAGGCCAATGTCCTCATTTTCCCGAACCTCGTTTCCGGCAACATCTGCTATAAAGTATTGGAACACCTGGCCGGGGCTACGGCCTTGGGACCGCTCCTCCAGGGCCTGGCCAAGCCGGTCATGGATTTGTCCCGCGGCTGTACGCCTGAAGATATTACCGACGTCATCGCCATTTGCTGCAGCGATGCCATCTACATGCAGGCTGAAAAGAAACGCGATATCGCCTTTACCAGCCGTTTTGAAAAGCTCGACCGCCGCGTAGCCGTCGAGAACCGCAATATTTCCATCCAGTTCGACCCGGAAAAATGCAAGAACTGTACTCTCTGCCGCCGGCGCTGTGCCGATGTCATGTCCATGACCGGTTATTATTCCCTGGAAAGTACCGGCGACGTGCCTATCTGCGTCCACTGCGGCCAGTGTTCCCTGACCTGCATGTTTGGGGCGACGACGACGGTATCCCAGCGCGATGCTATCCAGCAGGCCATCGACGATCCTAAGAAAGTCGTCATCTTCCAGACAGCGCCGGCTGTCCGCGTCGCCCTCGGCGATGAATTCGGACTGCCTTTCGGTTCGGTTGTCCAGGGCAAGATGATCGCCGCCCTGCGGGCCCTCGGCGGGGATTATGTCTTCGATACGAATTTCGGCGCCGATTTGACCATCATGGAAGAAGCATCGGAACTCTTGTACCGCATGCATAACAAGAAAGAACTCCTGCCGCAGTTCACCAGCTGTTGTCCGTCGTGGGTCGAATTCACGGAAATCTTCTTCCCTGAACTGATTCCCCATCTGTCGACGGCTAAGAGCCCTATCAGTATGCTCAGTCCTATGATCAAGACGTATTTTGCCAAACGCATGAAGATCGACCCGGCCGATATCGTGACGGTCTGCGTGACGCCGTGTACGTCGAAGAAGGCGGAAATCGCCCGGCCGGAACGGAATGCTGCCGGCCGTTACTGGAAGAAACCGGAAATCCGCGATACGGACTACTGCATTACGACGCGGGAATTGGCGAAATGGATCAAAGACGCCCAAATCGACTTCAACAGCCTGAAAGATTCGGATTACGACCCCATCTTCGGCCAGTCCTCCGGCGGCGGCACGATTTTCGGAAACAGCGGCGGCGTCATGGAAGCGGCCCTGCGGACGTTGGTCTATTTGAAGACGGGCAAACCGGCTGATGAAGAATTCCTCCACTTTGAAGAAGTCCGCGGCTTGGAAGGCGTCAAGGAAGCGGCCCTGACCCTGGACAACGACATCATCCGCGTCGTCGCCATCAGCGGTCTGGCCAATGCCCGGCGCTTCATCAACCTCATGGAAGAAAAACATTCGTGGAAGAAATATGCCTTCATCGAAGTCATGGCCTGCCCAGGCGGCTGCATCGGCGGCGGTGGCCAGCCGAGAACGAAACTGCCACAGGAAATCCCGGCCAAACGCGCCCGCATCGAATCGCTTTACGGACTGGATGCACTGAACCAGATACGTGCCAGCTGGGAAAACCCGGAAATCCAGACACTGTATACCAAGTTCCTGGGTGAACCGCTCAGCGACCTGTCGGAATCCTTACTGCACACGCAGTATATCAACAAGCACTACATGCTGGGCAAAGAAGATAAAGTCCAGCCAGGCGTGAGCCATTAACGTGATTAGTGGTTCGTGGCTAGTGGCTCGTGGCTTCGTAGGGGCCGTCCCAGAGGGCGGCCCGCCTCTCCTGTTAGGAGAGGTGGCCCGAAGGGCCGGAGAGG
>NZ_JBBMEU010000035.1:0-21925 GCF_040096415.1 Megasphaera intestinihominis | reverse complement strand
CCCCCCCGGGCCCCCCCTACAGCGTAAAAAAGGGCTTGTCGCCGTGCGACAAGCCCTTTTTTTCAATCTATGCTTTTTTCTGTGCGGCCATGGCCTGGAGTTCTGGTTTGAATTCTTCGACCAGTTTCTTTTCGGCTTTGGCGCCTTTGGAGAGGGCGTTGTAGATGATTTCCGCCATTTCGTAACGGGTCATCGTGCGTTCGCCGTGGTATTTTCCGTCTTCGTAGCCCTGGATGATGCCGTTGCCAGCGAGTTTGCTGACGGCTTCATAAGCCCAATGGTTTTCCGGGACATCCGGGAAGTCTTTGGACATATTCGGATTGATGACCGAAAGGAGGGCATCGAGGCGGCTGGTGAGATAATCAATCTGTTTCTGCTGGGCTTTTTCCCGTTCTGTCAGGCCGTTCGTGGCATTGCGTCTTGCCTTATTGCCGCCTTGGCCGATACGGAGGGAAATGCCGCCGCCATACATGTTTTCGCCTGTTCCGAAAGACGACGAAACATTAACCATGACGTTTTCATTCGGCCGGTAGAAGGCGCCGATAGCCGTAGCCGTTTCGCCTTTGTAACCGCCGACGGCAGCTGCAATGTTCCACTTGGAATCAGCATCGAATTCGAGGGGATGCAGGTTGGCCAATGCCGCTGCGTTAGCCCCGACTTTGTCGACGCGGCTGTCCAGATTGCTGACGCGGTTTTCAACCGTGTCTACCCGATTTTCGACGCTAGCGACGCGTTCATTGGTCTGATAGAGCTGGGCCCCGTTGACAGCGTCCGTGCTGCTGGCCGAAAGGTCACCGGCTGCTACGTTGACAATCTTCTGATTGTTGGCGTTGATGCCGGTGGAATCGATGTAAGTCTTGTCGCCGATTTTGTAGGAAGAAGCAGTCATGCTGCCAGCAACCGTAGCGTTGCCACCAACCGAGAGGTCTTTTTCCATAGTGACTGCATCCTTAAAGGTGGCTGCGCCGTCGAAGGTGGACGTGCTGGTGACGTGGAGCGTATCCGTCGTCGTGCCGCCGTTTACATCGAGTCCGCCTTTAGTGACGGTTACTTTGTTGTTAAATGTAGAGGTCCCGTCGACTTCCAGCGTCTTTTCCAACTTAACTGTGTCTTTAAATGTTGACTTGCTGTTGACAGTGAGTTTAGTATCGGCTCCTTCTTTGCCAAGCGTCGTATCACCATCGACCGTCGCATTGCCGCGGACACCGAGGTCCTTCATGACATCGGCATAATCCATCGTAGCCTGACCCGTTGTGAGGGTGTTGCCGGAAATGGTGGTCTTCGTGATGCTTCCATCTTTAATGGCCGTGTTGTGGTCCGTGTTTTCAAAGGTTGTTCCACTGTCCGTCGTCGTTACCGTCGTTTTACCTACGGTATTGGTAATGGATTCGCTGGCCGTGTTGGTAATGTTCTGAGCAGCATTGGCAATGGTTCCGCCAGCAGCACTCAGGCTGATGTCTTTGGCACTCTGACTGATACCGGTACTGGTGTTGCCATCCGTTACGGCACTGCTGACCATGCCTGTTGTCGAATCTTTTATGATGTCGATGAGGGTGGAACCGTTGGCCAGGGCATCTTCCGTCTTGGTGGCCGTCTTGGTGGTGGCGCTGTACTGGGTATCGCTGGCTTTGATCAGCTGTTCCGATTTGTCCACGGTGCTGTTGGTGTTGTTGGCCTTGGTCCCGTCAGTGATGGAGGAGGCCAGGCTCATGGCATCCTGGTTCACAACGGTGGTGTTGGTCTGGCCGGCAATGGTGTCGATGGTGGTCTTCTTATCCCCATCGGTGAGCTGGGATTTTTCTTCTGCTGCGCCCCGGAGATAGGAAGCGGTCTTGCCATCGACCTGGCTCATTTCTTCTTTAGTCTGATAGGACAACTGGGTGGAAGTGTTGGAGCCGTACTCGTTGGAAACCTTGCTGACAATGGAGCTGGAAGCATCCGTTTCTACATCAATAGCCTTGTTGGTGATCTTGTTCTTTGCTTCGTTGGTGATGTTTTCTGCTGTCAGGCTGCTGTCGCCGGTCACGGTCGTGGTCTGGTTTCCGCCTACCTTGGTATCCAGGTCGGACTTGTAGTCTTCCGTGACCTTGCCGGTGACAGTGGTCTTCAATTCTCCACCAACGGTGTTGGTCATATTGCCGGTTGCTGTGTTCACCAGGTCTTTAGCCGTATTGGTGATGGTTCCATTAGCTGCGCTGTTGGTAATATTACCGGTTGCAGTATTCAGGATATCTTTGGCATTGGTTGCGACCGTCTTATCTGTTGCATTGTTTGTGATGCCGCTTTCATTCATCACACTCTGAACTGCCGAACCGTCGCCAATCTGGGTGGTTACAGATTCACTGGCCGTATTGGTAATGGTTTTTGCATCATTGGTCATCGCTTCAGCAGCTTTGTTGGAAATAGTCTTCGCTTCATTGCTGATAGTGCCGTTGGAAGCAATGTTGCTGATATTGCCATTCTCTGCTTTGTTGGTAATGCTGTCAGAAGCTGTGTTTGTCAGTTCTTTGGCATTATTGGAAATAGTGCCATTTGTGGCCGTATTGGTAATATCCGTCGTAGTCTGGGTGGAAGAAGTCGTGTTGGTTCCATCGGTGACTTCGCTGGTGATGTTATCTACTTTCTGATCCACTTTGGAGAATACCGTATCAGACGAATTAATCTGATTGAGGATTTCATCGACGTGCTGTTCGAATGTGGAAGTCTTGCCATTGGCATCATTGGTGATGACATTACTGGATTCCGTTGCATTCATCTTTTCCACATTTCTGTTGATTCCATTGGAAGCTGTTTCGGTCTTACCTTTTTCCGTCAAAGTAGAAGTGCTGGTATAGGTTTTTCCATCCGTGGTATCTACTTTGCTATTGACAGAAGTCACATTCCCGCCATGAATTTCGGTATAATTGTTTTTATCCAGTTTGCTGGAGAGCGTCTTGGCATTGAATTCACCCTGGACTTCCAAATCTTTCACAGTCGCTTTACCACTTACGTTCAGGGTACCTGCATCAACTTCTCCAGTAGTCTTGATGGTGCCAGCCCCTGCATCCAGGTCTCCACCGGTCAGGGTCAGGTTGTGCCCTGTCATGCCTTTGGCTACCGTAAGGCTGTCACCGCTCAGTACTCCGCTGGCTGTAATATTCTGGCCGGAAATGTTCCCGGTCCCTGCCACGATATCTCCGCCGCTGGTATTCAGTTTGCCGCCGGCTGTCAGGATATCGCCGCCTACGGTTTTGATGTTGCCGGATCCAGTGTTGATTTCGCCGCCAGAAGTAGCTACTTTGCCCCCATTGGTACGGACTTCCCCGCCCTGGGTATTCACGTTGCCGCCGCCGGTCTGGATGAATCCACCGTTGGTCTTGATATTGCCATTGCTGATGGTGGCCGTTCGATCGGTCAGGGTAGCGCCCTGTACCGTTCCGGTAGAAGTCACATTCCCAGAAGCAACATTGCCATCAGTATCCACCGTAAACTTCCCGTTGGCCCCTTTGATGCTGCCGTCAGCATTCATAGCCGCCTGGGCTGCCGCATAGTTATCCCCGCCAGTATAGACGCCTTTGGCATCCATCACACTGCTGTTGGTACCAACCTTGATGCCATTTTCGCTGAGGGTAATCTGGTTTTCTTTGCCTTCATTCATAACCAGGGTAGTCGCCGCTTCTTTGGAAGTGCTGACAGTCCCATCCTTGTTCACCGTGGTGGTGTTCTCTTGCAGTACATTGTTGTCACTCAGGCTCAGTCCGCCATTGACCGCTTCTGCCAGTTTGGTATCAGCTGCCACACGGCCTGCCAATTCATTGGCATCAGCCTGGCTCAGGGCGTTGAACCCATCCACCATATTCTGGTTGACCTGCTGGATGACCTTATCCTGGGCTGCATCTGCACCCAGCCGAGCAGCCGTTTCGTCTGCCAGACCTTTATCCAGCAGCGCCACGTTTTCGCCAATGGTATTGGCGGCTCTCACGATAGCCCCATCCTGTACGGCGGCATCGTCCTTGCTCACATAGTTATCAGATGTCTGTTTTTCCAGATATTCCTTCACATTGGTGATCCGGGTATCCAGAGCCGTATCGGCAGCTTCCCGGGCAGCAGCTTCAGCGGCATCTGCCTTTTCCAGATTCGTCACAGAGTATTTCCGTTTCAGTGCTTCTTCATTAATGGCATCAGCATTGGCTTTGACCTGCGTATCCAGCGCATTCAGGTTCTCGCCCACAGATTTAAAAGCATCAACATATGCCCCATCCGTCGCTTGAATATTTTCACCTATCGAAAGGAGTTCATTTTGAACTTCCTTACTAAATTTTTGAATATCTTTCTGCAGGCTTTCTTGCCCTTTATCTATCCCTTCTTTGGTATAAACTTCTACTGCCGTAGTAGAACCAGTGCCAACCGGTTCCACCATTATGGTGGCATCCGCTGCATAGCTAAACCCTCCGACCGGGAGGAGTATGAGGGCCGTGATGGCGGCCAGGGCCAGGCGTCTGGTCTTATCGCCTGTGCTGGAGGCCTTGGTATGGCCTTTGGCTAATTCCGATGCTACGACGTAGCAATTTCTTGATTTACTCCAGATGACTTTAAATATCTTATTCATATTTTCGCACCATTTCTGTATAAAAATTTGACAGGGACCTTAATTTTGCGTACAAAAATAAAAGGTACCGGAAATGCTGAAATTTTTGGGATTTTTATGCGTCTTTTTGGAAAATGAATTTGAAATAATCTTCCTGGAACTGGGCGATATTTTCGTTTGGCCAGGGGGATTTTGTGCCCCTTCACTTCGATGTACTCACTCTTTATGATGTGAATTGCAGACTGGTTGACGATATAACCTTTTCCGGGAGAGACGAACTGGCCGGGGACGATGGATTCAAAGGTCTGCAGCAGGGCTGACAGGGATTGGCGCGTTTCCAACATGGAGCCGTCATAGGTGTGGACTTGCTGGACATGGCCGTTGCTTTCGATGAAGAGCAGGTTGTTGACTTCTTCGACCTGGATGCCGCCGCCGACGAGGCGAAAGATGATCTTTTTGCTGTGCCGCTGGCGTATCGTGTCCATGACCCGGTCCATGGCCTGGTCGAATTGTTTTTGTGTAAACGGCTTGGTCAGGTAATGGGCGGCCCGGACGTCGAAGGCTTCGACGGCGAATTCGTCACTTGTCGACAGGAAGATGATTTCGGCTTGACTTTTCTGTTTTCTCATTTCACGGGCGATATCGGTTCCCAGCAGGCCGGGCATGCAGATATCCAACAAGATGATGTCGAAATCTTTCCTTTCTTCCACGGCGTCTACAAAGTTCATGGCGTTGTTATAGGCGTATATCTCGATATTCGAGGCTTTGTTCTGGTAATAAGTCTGTACGGCTGTTTTCATGATTTCCAACTGGTCTTGTAAATCATCGCAGAGGGCAATTCTCAACATAGGTACCTCCTTTCTGTTCACGGTAAGGGAACAATCATCCTTTTGCAAGTGTATTATAACTCGTGTTGATGCTTAAAAATTCCTCCGTGACATGAAATGTACTTTTTTTGGCATAAACGGAATAGGCCCTGATTTTTTTTATACAATATCAAGTACATTGCTATTATTCTGTAATTATCCTATGAAATTTAAGTTTTGACTCCAAACGTCACTTTATTTTGCCGAATTCCGTATAACTGGAAAATGCTTGAGGTCTATTATGCTTCCGTATACAATTTACTGGCATATTAATGTGACTGAGAAACGCCATTGCATCGCGTTCCTAAATATGGTATGATACGGCCGAGGCAAAAGATAACATCACGTATCGTGAGTTATACTTTTTTCGGATATTTTTCAAGATGGTTTTTTCATCTGCTTGGATCTGCTTTGGACCGAGACAGAAAGGATGGCTCATCATTTGTTGGTAGTGCTGAAATACGTGGGATTTTTCACAATTTCGCCTGCCAGTATGGACGTTTGTCGCTTAGACACCTTTCGGTCTGTGCCGGAAGGTGTTTTTTTTGTTTCTTTTGCCCCAGATTCTCATAGGGAGGTTTTTTTATTGAAAAAGTGTTGTGATTTTCTGGTAAACAACATGGCCATTTTCGTCGTCCTCATCGGTATTGTCGGCGCCGTATGTGGCCCCAGACCTTGCAATGGGTCGGCCCGTACGTTGGCTGGCTGCTGGGGATTGTCATGTTCGGCATGGGCATGACCCTGACTGTACAGGATTTCAAGACCGTCTTCAAGCGGCCGTGGGAAGTCCTCATCGGCGTCGTCGCTCAGTTCCTCATCATGCCCTTCGTGGCCTGGGCCCTGGTACGCCTCTTTGCCCTGCCGCCGGAACTGGCCATTGGCGTCATCCTCGTCGGGACCTGCCCGGGCGGGACGGCATCGAATGTCATCTCTTATCTGGCCAAAGGCGACGTCGCCCTGTCTGTCTCGATGACCATGTCGACGACGCTCCTGGCGCCTATCGTGACGCCGGCCCTGACCTGGTTCCTGGCAGGCGCCTGGATCCATGTTTCCTTCGTATCCATGATGATTTCCATTGCGGAAATGGTCCTGGTACCGGTCCTGCTCGGTTTGGCGGCTCATCATTTCTTCGCCCGCGGCGTCGAAAAAGTCCTGCCGGCCATGCCCGTCGTATCGGTAGCGACTATCGTCATCCTCGTCGGCTGCGTTGTATCCCTCAGTGCATCGCGTCTCTTTGACGTCGGCCTGCTCATGGCGGCTATCGTCATCTTGCACAATGTCTTTGGCCTGGCCCTTGGCTATGGCATGGCCAAATTGTTCCGCCTCGATTCGCGTAAATCCCGGACCGTAGCCATCGAAGTGGGCATGCAGAATTCCGGCATGGCTGCGTCTTTGGCCGTCTTATATTTCAACCCGGCAGCGGCCATTCCCGGCGCTATTTTCAGCGTATGGCACAATATTTCCGGGTCCATCGTGGCCAATTTCTTCTCGCGCCGCGATGAAAAAGCCGAAGAAAAGGCTCGTGCCCTGTCTGTCGATAAATCGAGTGTTCCTACTCATTAATTCATATTTCAAAGGAGTCTTACAATCATGAAAATTTTCCGTACTGTCAAAGAAATGCAGGCATTTGCTGGTGAACAGAAAAAGGCTGGTAAGGTTATCGGCCTGGTCCCGACTATGGGTGCGCTCCACGAAGGTCATCTGACCCTGATGCGGGCTGCCAAGGCCAAATGCGACGTCGTCATCGCTTCGGTCTTCGTCAATCCGACCCAGTTCGGCCCGAACGAAGACTATGATGCTTATCCGCGTCGCTTCGATGAAGACTGCCAGAAATTGGAAAGCGTCGGCGTCGATGCCGTTTTCCATCCGGAACCGTCGGAAATGTATCCTGAAGGCTACTGCACCTATGTCAATGTCGACGGCGACATTACGCATAAACTCTGCGGGGCTCAGCGGCCTATCCATTTCCGCGGCGTCGCTACGGTCGTCACGAAATTGATGAACATTACCCGCGCCGATGAAGCCTTCTTCGGTCAGAAAGACGCCCAGCAGGTCGTCGTCGTCCGCCGTTTCGTCAGCGACCTCAATATCCCGGTCCACATCAATATGGTCCCCATCGTCCGCGAAGAAAGCGGTCTGGCCCGGAGCTCGCGCAATGCTTACCTTTCGCCGGAAGAAAAACAGGCGGCCCTGGTTCTGTCCCGCAGCCTGCGCAAAGCCAAAGCCGCTTATGAAGGCGGCGAAAAGGATGTAGAAACACTGAAATCCATCGTGACCAAGGAAATCCAGTCGGAACCGATGGCTTCTATCGACTACGTCGATCTCTTCTCCTTCCCGGCCTTGAAACCGATTGCGACGGTCGACCAGGAAAGCCTGTTGGCTATCGCCGTCCGCATCGGCAAGACGCGTCTCATCGATAACGTCATCTTGGGCTAAGGAAATCTTCACATTATCTTCACATTTCCTCCACATCTTTTTCGCACCCCTCTGGTATAGTAGAAGCATAAACAGAGGGGTACTACAAAGGAGGTTTTCGTGATGAAGAAAAAAATCTTAGCCGGATTGGCTGCACTCGTAGTGATTGCCGGTTTTTCCGCCTTTGCAGCGACACCAGCTGCTTCAGATGGTTCATCGTCAGGGACTTACGGCCCGGGCTATACGTGTTATGACAACGGTAACGGGTATTGCCGGGGACCGCGTGCCTGCTATGATGACCAGGATAACTGCTATACTGGAAATGGCTATTGCCAGGGACCGCGCCGCGGCTGCCGGGCTGATGGCCAGCGCGGTTGTCAGGGCCGTCAGGATTGCCCTGCCTATAGCGCTCAACAGTAAGCCGTTCTAATCAAAGTGGGAAAACAATATGGTAATGACTCACTACATGGAACTCTTATCGCTCTATGAACCTTGGTTTTTGATTCTCTTCATGCTCGTACCGATGGTACTGGCCGAAACGATTTTGGCTGCCGGTGCTTTTTCCTTGCTCTACAAGGACAGCCGCAGTGAAAAATGGGACAGCCTGAGCCACGTCTGCGGCCTCATCCTGGGTGTCTTCTTCATCGTAGCTACAGTATACATCGTCACATCCTACGTGCCGACTATCCAGTGGCGCGGCCCGATTGATTACATTTCTATCTGGGCCTATGTCCTGGGCGTCATCCCGGCCGTCCTCATCCTCTTGCAGGAATTGGGCATCATCTTTAAGGGCCTCGATACAACGGCAAAAATCAAGAAACACATCGTCCTCATGATTCTCTTCGTCTTGTTCACCCATTTAGCCATGGTCTTCGGCATGGCCGACCCGCAGCTCGCAGGCTACGTCCCGCCGAAACAGAACATGCAGATGAACGGCAATATGCCTATGGACCACAGTCAGATGGACCATAGCCAGATGAATCACGACCAGATGAACGGTCAAATGAATGGTCAGATGAATAACAATAACGGCCAGATGGACCACAGCAAGATGTAGTTTCGTGGCTAGTGGCTAGTGGTTCGTGGCTTCGTAGGGGCCGTCCCAGAGGGCGGCCCGCCTCTCCTGTTAGGAGAGGTGGCCCGAAGGGCCGGAGAGGTTTAACCTCTCAGTCAGCTGTAGCTGACAGCTCCCCTATAAGGGGAGCCATTATACGAGCCACGAACCACTAAAAAGGGCTTGTCGCACGTGCGGCAAGCCCTTTTTTCATGCTATAATTGATGTAAAAAGGGGTGAACACGATGGACTTAGCGCAGCCGATTTTAGAGGGCATCATCGCTCTGGCTAAACAATACGATATTCAAAAAGTCATTCTTTTTGGCTCCCGTGCCCGTGGCGATAATTGGGAACGCAGTGATATTGACCTGGCTGTCTGCGGTGGAAATGTCACGCGGTTTTCTCTCGATGTCGACGAGGTCATACCGACGCTGCTCATGTTCGATGTCGTCGATTTAGATGAACCGGTCCAGCCCGAACTACGAGCCGCTATCCAACGGGAAGGAGTTGTTATATATGAAAAAGTATGAGAATTTCTGCAAAGCCTTGAATAACCTCAAAGAAATACCGCCTTATTCGACGGTCGTCCAAACGGGAATGGTTTCCCTTTATGAAATCTGCTTTGAACAGGCTGGGAAAGCCATGAAAGAAGTATTGGAAAACAATGGCTATAGCCAGCATAAGATAGGGTCACCGCGGGCGATTATCAAAATGGCTTATCAGGCCAATCTGATTGACGATGAGGATTGCTGGCTGGAGGCGTTGCGGGACCGGAACAATGTAGCCCATTCTTATAATGAAGAAATTGCCAATAATATCATCAAGGACAGCAAGGAAAAGTACATCGCCATGTTTGAAGAGTTGCAGCGGGAAATAGAAAAAAATTGGTTGTGAAAATGATCGGGAGGTGGAATTTTGCGAACGAATTCGATTTTGATCGTCGATGATGATGAAAAACTCTGTGCCCTGCTGCGGTCCTATTTCGAGCAGGAGCGGTTCATGGTCTATGTCGCCTATGATGGCATGACGGCGTTACATACACTGCGCACCCAGAAGCCGCAGATCATGCTCCTCGATTTGATGATGCCCGGCATGGATGGCTTCGAAGTCTGCCGCCGCATCCGCCAGTTCAGCGATATACCCATCATTTTTCTGTCTGCCAAGGATGATGAAACGGACCGCCTGGTCGGCCTCAACATGGGCGGCGACGATTATGTGACCAAGCCTTTCCACGTCAAGGAAGTCATTGCCCGCGTCTACAGCCTGTTGCGGCGGACCCGTGGTGAAGTACTGCAGCAGACGACGTCGTATACCATACGGGACCTGACTATCGACAAGGAAAAATTTACCGTCCTGCGGGGACAGCAGCCCATTGCCCTGACGCCGACGGAATTCAATCTCCTGCTGGTCCTGGCCTCGGCACCGGATCGGGTATTCAGCCGTATGCAGCTCGTGGATAAAGTACAGGGCGGCTATGGCTTTGAAGGCTATGAACGGACTATCGACACGCATATCCGCAATCTGCGCAAGAAACTGGAGCCCGACCCGGCCCATCCGACGTATATCCTGACCGTATACGGGATCGGTTATAAATTCGACGGAGGGAATCATGAAGAAAGCTGACAGCATCGTCATCCGCCTGACCGGGATGGTCTTTATCCTGATTTTCCTGACTATCGCCATCCTGCTCATCCTGGTCAATAATCAGATGGACAGCCATTTTTCCCAGTATTTGAATAACATGTCGCAAATGATGGGAAACAGCCATCAGGGCATGGGGATGATGCACGGCATGATGCATGGGCCGGCGGAAATTACGTATATATCGGCTGTCCACCGGTCGCTGCTGTGGGTCGGCCTGGTCATGCTGGCCGTCAGCGTCACCATCAGCTACTTCATTGTCCGGGAAATCATGCGGCCTTTGTCGGCCCTGACTGACGCCGTCCAGAAGGTCAAATCCGGCACGTATGGCCAGACCGTACCCGTCGAGCGTCATGACGAAGTCGGGACCCTGACGGAGACTTTCAACGATATGTCCCAGGAACTGGCGAAAAACGATAAGATGCGGCGCCGCCTGTTTGCCAACATCGCCCATGAACTGCGGACGCCCCTGGCCATCTTGCAGGGCAATCTGGAAGGCATGATCGACGATGTCATCCCGACGGATAAGAAGGTCCTCCTGTCCATGGAAGATGAGACGTTGCGCATGGGCCGGCTCATTCAGGACCTGCGCGACTTGTCGCTGGCCGAAATCAACGAGCTCACCCTCCATAAAGAACCTTATGATATCAACGTCCTCCTGGAACGGGCCGTGAGCATGCTCCAGCCTTTATGCGACGAAAAATCCCTGACCGTCCATTTGGACTTGGCCAGGGATTTACCGAAAGTATCCATCGATATAGACCGTATCAATCAGGTCATTTATAATCTGCTCAACAACGCCATCCGCTATATCGAAGCGGGATGTATGATTACCGTTTCGACGCAGGTCGTCACCGTACAGGGCCGGCCTTATGTGCAGGTCCAGATCGCCGATACGGGCAGCGGCATTGCCCCAGAGGATTTACAGCATATCTTCCAGTATTTCTACCGCAGCGAAAAATCGCGGAGCCGCAAGAGCGGCGGCAGTGGTATCGGCCTGGCTCTGGCCCGGCAGTTCGTCCGCAGTCATGGCGGCAGGATATGGGCGGACAGCGAAGTCGGCAGGGGGACGACGTTTACTTTTATTTTACCAATTCATAGCCAGCGTCGGCAATGACTTTGGCAAAGGCTTCCGTCGGGATGTCTTTGCTGGCCGTGACGTCGGCTTTTTTACCTTCCAAGTCGACAGTGACAGCCGTGACGCCGTCCATGGCTGCCAATGCATCGTGTACGTGTTTCTGGCAGTGCTGGCACATCATGCCTTCGATTTTCAATGTTTTTTCCATCGTTTCATCCTCTTCTTTCTTTGGTGTAGTGAGATTTTGTAATGTATATCCAGCAGTAGTGATGACTTTTTTGAAGTCTTCTGCGGAGATAGCTTTGTCAGCCGAGACATCGGCTTTTTGGCCATCGAGGTCGACGACGGCATCAGTGACGCCGTCCATGGCTTTCAGGACTTTCGTGACCGTAGCCACGCAGTGCTGGCACATCATGCCTTCGATGGACAGGGTATAGTGATACGGAGCCGGAACGGCTGCCACTTCGGGAACCGGCGTTTGCGTCGCTGCCTGTGCAGCTTTCGGGCTACTGGTTTCCGGCGCCGATGTTTCACGTGAAACATCGGTACTGTGCGTCGTCTTGAAGAAGCGCAGGCGCAGGGCGTTCATGCAGACCGTGAAGCTCGACAGACTCATGGCAGCGGCGCCGATCATGGGATTGAGGCGGATGCCAAAGGCCGGATAGAGGACGCCTGCAGCTAGGGGGATGCAGATGACGTTGTAGAAGAAGGCCCAGAACAGGTTTTCTTTGATATTCTTGATGACAGCCTTGCTCAGGCGGATGGCGCTGACGGCGTCGAGGAGGTCGCTGCGCATGAGGACGGCATCGGCGCTTTCGATGGCGACGTCGGTCCCGGCACCGATGGCCATGCCCAGATCGGCTTTGGCCAGGGCCGGCGCATCGTTGATGCCGTCACCAATCATGGCGACTTTATGGCCTTCGGCCTGGAGGGCGGCGATGTGTTTTTCTTTATCCTGCGGCAGGACGCCGGCGATGACCTGGGGAATATGCAGGCGCTGGCGGATGGCTTCGGCTGTGCGCTGGTTGTCGCCTGTGAGCATGACGACGTTGATGCCCATTTTGGCAAAGTCGGCAATGGCTTCGGCGCTGGTCTCTTTTTCGACGTCGGCTACGGCGATGATACCGATGATTTCTTTGTCGTCAGCAAAGAGGAGCGGCGTCTTGCCGTCGTCAGCCAGGGCATTGAGGCTGGCCGTGATGGCTTTGGTGTCGATATGGGCTTCGTCCATGAGGCGCGTGTTGCCGGCATAATAGGTCTTGCCGTCGATGACGGCCTGGACGCCGCGGCCGAAGAGGGCCTTGAAATCGCTGGCTGTCCTGCCGGTCAGCTGATGGTCGCCGGCATAGGTCGTAATAGCTTCGGCCAGGGGATGTTCGCTGCCTTTTTCCAGGGCTGCAGCGATGGCGACGAGGTCTTCTTTCGTGCCTTTCAGGGGAAGGATATCCGTGACTTTCGGACGGCCTTCGGTAATGGTACCGGTCTTATCCATGACGACCGTGTCGATGGCATGGGCCGTTTCCAGGGCTTCGCCGGATTTGATGAGGATACCGTTTTCAGCCCCTTTGCCAGTGCCGACCATGATGGCGACTGGCGTAGCCAGGCCCAGGGCGCACGGGCAGGAGATGACCAGGACGGAGATGGCCGTCGAGAAGGCGAATTCGGCGTCGACGCCCATGACGAAGTACCAGATGAGGCCTGTAATGATGGCGATGGTGATGACGGCCGGGACGAAGTAACCCGAAATGGTATCGGCCATCTTGGCGATAGGTGCCTTGCTGGCACTGGCTTCATCGACGAGCTTGATGATCTGGCTGATCGTCGTGTCGTCGCCGACGCGGCGGGCTGTGATGTGGATGAAACCCGTCTTGTTTATCGTAGCCGACGTGACTTTATCGCCGACTTGTTTTTCTACAGGGATGCTTTCGCCAGTAATGGCGGCTTCATCGACGCTGGTCGTCCCTTCAGAAATGATACCGTCTGCCGGGATGCTTTCACCCGGACGGATGACGATTTCATCGCCGACGACGAGGTCTTCGACGGGAATGACCGTTTCGACGCCGTTGCGCAGGACCGTGGCCTGTTTCGGCGCCAGGTCCATCAATTTTTCGATGGCCGTACTGGTCTTGCCTTTGGCGCGGGCTTCGAGGTATTTACCGATGTCGATGAGGGTGACGATCATACCGGCCGATTCAAAGTACAGATTGGTGCTGTACTGGGCGACGAGGGCCCAGTCGCCATGGCCCATGCCCCAGCTCATGCGGAAAATGGCGAAGACGCCGTACAGGGCAGCTGCCATGGAACCCATGCCGACCAGGCTGTCCATGTTCGGGGCGCCCTGGAAGAGGTTGCGGAAGCCGTTGACATAATACTTGCGGTTCAAGTACATGATCGGCAGGATCAGTAAGAACTGGGTAAAGGCGAAGGTAATGGCATTTTCATCGCCGTGGAAGACATACTGGAAACCTTCCGGTACGGGGATGCCGAACCATTCGTAGAACATGTGGTGCATGGCGATGTACATGACCGGGATGAGGAAGACGATGGACCAGATGAGGCGGTGCTTCATGGATTTCATTTCTTCCTTGGCTATGTCAGAGGCGCTCTTTTGCGGAGCGCCGGCCTGTTTCTGGCTGCCGCCTTCGGCCGGGCTGGCTCCGTAGCCGGCGTCGACGACGGCCTGGATGATGTCTTGCTCGCTGACGACATTTTCATCGTACGAGGCCTGCATACTGTTGGTCAGCAGGTTGACGCTGGCCTTGTCGATGCCGTCCAGCTTGTTGACGGCTTTTTCCACGCGGGACGAGCAGGCGGAACAGCTCATGCCTGTGATGTTGAATTTTTCGTGCTTCAACGGACTCACTCCTTTATTTCATGAGTTTCTGAAGGGCGCAGACGAGTTCATCGACGACTTCGTCTTTGCCTTCACGGATGTCGTGGACGACGCAGGACTTGATATGCTGGCCCAGGAGTTCCTTATTGAAAGAATTCAATGCCGACTGGATGGCACTGACCTGAGTCAGGATATCAATGCAGTAGCGGTCGTCTTCGACCATCTTTCGCACACCCCGTACCTGGCCCTCGATGCGGTTCAGGCGGGAAATGAGCGATTTATACTCTTTGCCCTCTTTGTTGCGATACTTATGTTTCTCCGTATCGCAGCAGGGACAGACTTTCTTTTCGTCCATAATTGAGTTCTCCTTTCATTTAAATACCCCTATGGGGTACATTGATATAATATACCGATATGGGGTATATGTCAAGGGGGTTTTAGCGGTTAGTAGTTAGGGGCTAGCGGATGGTTTTTAATTTGTAGGGGCGACCGCGTGAGGCGCCCGCTCCGGAATATGCATGATTTCCTAATCAGTTTGCCAGGAGAATCATCCCAATTCCTAACGGGTCGCCCACGGACCCCTACGAACGCTAACCGCGGATTGTTAAAAAAAGGACTACGTATGATGATATAAGCTCTCATACGATAGTCCTTTTTCTGTAGGGGCGTCCGCCCCGGGATTATGCGATTTCACTGTAGGGGCGACCGCGTGGGGCGCCCGCTCCGGAATATGTCTGATATCCCAATCAGTTTGCCAGGGGAATCATCCCAGTTCCTAACGGGTCGCCCACGTGCGACCCCTACGGTGCGGCCATGAGGCCGCCACGAGCCACTAACACTAACCACTAACCACTAACCATTAAAAAAAGCTGCCGCAAAGCGACAGCTTTTTTACTCCTATTTCAACAATGCTTTTACAGCTTCTGTTTCATCCGTAGCGTTTTCAGTACCGGAGATGATGGCACCCTGGACTACGATGCAGTCGAGGCCTTTGTCCTTGCGGACCTGTTCGACTTTGGAAACGACGTCTTTTTCAATGGGGACGATCAGTTTGTTTTCCAATTTGCTCAAGTTCTGAGCCAATTCACGGCCGAGGTTCTGGCGTTCCTGGTCGGTCTTCATTTTCGGAGCTTTTTTAGCGAACTGTTCGTTAGCGTCTTTAACGGCAGCCTGCATCTGGGCGCTGACTTTCGGGAAGTCCTTATGGGACTGTACCAATGTATCGAAGTTGACGACACCGACGCCGGAAGCAAAGGCCGACGAAACAGCGACGAGGCTCATCATTCCCATAACGGCAAGGGATGCTAATTGTTTTTTCAGTTTCATAATGTATTCCTCCTGTGCCGCAGAGCGGCTGAATTACTCTTTCTTACTATGGTTCTATTCGTATATTATAACAAACTTACCGATAAAGTACAACCTGCACAGAATCAGGCTTTTTCGTCGTTGCCTTCTGCTTTGTCTTCTTCATCGTCGTGAATATAAATGTATTTGTCTTTTTTCATCTTGTCGATGATTTCCGGTGCCATGGCGATGAGTTTTTCAAAGGCCGAAGCCTGGTAGCCATCTTTCTTGATGGAGAACATTTCTACCCGGTCCCCTTTGATGACCAGGATGGCAGCTGGTTCCATCTTGGCACCGCCGCCGCTGCCGGCACTGCTGCGCCCGTTTTCGGTCTTGCCGTTGACGCCGCCGGACCCGAAGCCAAAGGTGACGTCTACGAACGGTACCAGGATGGCGTCACCGATGTGGACGGCCTGGCCGACGACGGTTTCGACTTTGATCATTTCTTTGAAACTTTCAAAAATTTGTTCCAAGTTGTTCTTGATGTACGAGTTATCCATGTTGTTCCTCCTTGTTCACAGCGTGCCACTCAGCCCATAAACGGCGTACAGGCCGGGAGGCGGCAAAGGCGGCTGTAAACAGAAGCAGCACTGCCGGATATAGACGGCCCGAAGCACGGACGGTACAGTCATACTGTTCCTCTACGAAATTGAATTGTAAGTCTGTGACGCTCCCCGGACAGATGGCATAGAGGGCACCGGCCAGCATCCCCGTTTCATGCGGTTCAGGGAGGCCGACGATGCCGGTCAGGGTGAAGCGGCGGATTTGGCCGTGGCCGAGCAGGCGCGACAGCCAGGTGAAGAAAGCCGCTAAAAAGTCGGCATTGAAGAAGCTGGCTAAGAACCGGCGTATGGGCGGTTTCTTTTTTTTCGCTTCTTTCGCGTCACTCTGTGCTGGGGCATCCGGCCCTTCCTGGCGGAGCAGGTCTTCATACGTGAGGCGCTGGCTTTCTTTTTCCAGTTCGTCCCAGGCCTTTTCTTCCTCTTCCGCTGTAGGGAGCGGCGGTTCGACAGACTCTTTCACGGCAAGGCTGCGCTTCCAGCACATATGCAGTTCATGATGCGGCTCCTCGCCCAGCGTATAGGACCAGGATGCATCGGCCAATTTCCGGCCCCATCGGCCCTGGCCTTCGATGTGGAAAGGCGTCCCGATATGGATGGTAAGGGCGTAGGAGACGGGCAGGCAGAGGATGAGCAGTATGCAGCTGAATAAGATGGCAAGGATGACGATGATTGCCATAGGGCAGCCCCCTTTTGTGAAAATAATCCGTTACTTTTATTTATTCGATGAACTCGGGGCGATTTCCTCTTTTTTAGGCGTCTTGTTTCGCTTTTTCTTGTTTATTGAAAATGCAGTCCACATCTTCGGCACCGAAGCAGCGGGAACAGGAAATGCACAGGGCCGGTTCGGTATCGCCCGATTTCCAGCGGTTCGGCAGGTCCGGCTGGCGCAGGTAGGGACGGCTCATGGACACGAAAGCCAGGTCTGTCGATTCCAGTGTATCTTCGATATCTTCGACCTTGCGGAAACCGCCGACGACGCCGACATCGATTTTGTCTTTCAGCATAGCTGCGGCTTCAGAGGCATAGGCTTTGAAATACATCGGTTCCTTTGTGCGGCGGATAGCCCGGATCGGGCCCTTGCGCGGCAGGGACGATGTGTTGCCGCCGCTGACTTCGATGGCGTTTACACCCATGTCGGCCAGCCAGGTCATGACCTGCTTGCTTTCTTCAAAGGTCATGCTGCCGTCTTTCATGAAATCGGCACAGTTCAATTTGACCCAGACCGGATAATCGGCGCCGACGGCCTGGCGCATGGCGGCGACACATTCCAGGAGGAAGCGGGCCCTGTTTTCCAGGCTGCCGCCGTAGGCATCGGTGCGGGTGTTGAAATGGGGCGACAAGAACTTGCTGGCCAGGTAGCCGTGGGCGCCGTGGAACTGGACGCCGTCGAAACCGGCGGCCTTGGCTCTGGCAGCGGCTTTGGCGACGGCTTCCGTCAGTTCGTGGATCTGGTCGACTGTCAGGGCCTGCGATTCCTGGGTCCACTTGCCGACCTTTTCCGTAACGCCGCTGGGGCTGATGATAATGCGCGTTTCCCCTTCCGGGATTTCCGGCAGGAGGATGGCGGACCCCATGACGACGAGCTGGGCGATGATTTTTCCGCCGTGCTGGTGGACGCGGTGGACGACCTGGGACAGCGGGGCAATACATTCATCATCGTCGATGCGGATCTGGCAGTGCTGACGCGGTTCCATTTTGGTAGTAGCCATCATGCCGGTAATAATGATACCGGCACCGCCGTCGGCCAGATTTTCATACATTTGGGCCAGCTTTTCTGTCGGAAGGCCGTAGTTCCCCATTCCTTCAAAGGTAGCAGAACGGACAAGGCGGCACTTCGCTTCAATACCGCCGATGTGACATGTATCAAATAACATGGTAGAAATCTCTCCTTGGTAATAAAAAATGAATTTCAGTTTATCCCGAATATTATACAATATTTGAGGAAATAAGCCAATGCATTATTTGAGGAAATAAGCCAATGCATTATTTGAGGAAATAAGCCAATGCATTGTTTTTTGAACATTTGGGAGTTCATTTTAAAAAGGGCTTGTCGTCGTGCGACAAGCCCTTGGCTATTCACTTATTGGGATCATCAGGAGATTTTTTACCTGTTTCTCGTTCATATTCATCGAAATCAATTTTGCTTTTTGAACCGAGTTCCAATGCTTTTTTATAGTACCATTCTTTAAAATCCAGCTCTTCCATGTAGTACTGCAGTTGTTCAATCTGATCCAGGACAAACTGACGCTGCTGGCGGATGAGGGCTGACGCTGCTGGCGGATGAGGGCCTGCCGTTCTTTCAGGCTTTCATCGCCGCGCTGAGCCAGTTCGGCATATTCGCGGATGCGCTTGATGGGCATGCCCGTATTTTTCAGGCAGGTCAGCAGGTGGAGCCAGCGAATATCCATATCGCTGAAGAGACGGATACCGTTTTTCCGTTCTACCTGGGGCAGCAGCCCTTCTTTGTCATAATAGCGGATGGCAGACGGACTGATACCAGTCATCTGCGCCGCTTGTGAAATCGTATAAGACATAGTTTATCTCCCTTATTTTAAATACTGCCGGTAGAAGGCTTCGATTTTGTCGAAGGGAATGACATCCATTTTATAATACAGGTCGGTGTGTACGGCATCGGGGATGATCAGCAGTTCTTTGTTGTTCCCTTTCAGTTTCTTGAACGCGTCTTCGCTGAAGTAGCGGGAGTGGGCTTTTTCCCCGTGGATCATCAGTACGGCGCTTTCGATTTCATCAGCCCGGGACAGAAGGGGCATGTTCATGAAATCGAGCAGGGAACTGAGAGTTGCGCCTGTGGTGGAGCCGAAGGACCGGGGGCTGTAGCCGCGTTTTTCCTGGTAGTAGTCATGATAATCCTTGACGAACTGTGGCGTATCGGCTGTTACTTCTGTGGGGACACCGCCGGCCATTTTATAGGTGCCATTCCGGTAATCTTCTGTGCGCTGGGCGCTGATGGCTTTGCGGGCTTCCATCCGTTCTTTTTTTAGGGTTGCTTCATCTTTTTCATAGTCGAAATAGCCATTGGCGATGACCCGGCTCATGTCGTACATGGTAGATATGACCGTAGCTTTGACGCGCGTATCCATGGCAGCATCATTCAGAGCAAAGCCGCCCCAGCCGCAGATGCCGAGGATGCCGATTTTTTCCGGGGCGATGTTATTGCGGGTGGACAGGTAATCGACGGCGGCAGAAAAATCTTCCGTGTTGATATCCGGTGAGGTCGTGTTGCGCGGTTCGCCGGCGCTTTCCCCGGTAAAGGACGGGTCGAAAGCCAGGGTGATGAATCCCCGGGCCGCTAATTCCTGGGCATAGCGGCCGGAAACCTGTTCCTTAACGGCACCATAAGGACCGGCTACGGCAATGGCAGCGAGTTTTTCACCTTGTTTCATATTTTTCGGCGTATAGAGGTCGCCGACTAACGTAATGCCATAGCGATTATGGAAGGTAATTTTTTGGTGAGCGACCTTCGCATTTTCTGGAAACGTCTTGTCCCATTTATTGGAAAGTGTTGCAGCGTCAATGGTTTCAGCCGGTGCTTTCGATGGAGCTGGGGCCTGGGCGGCATAACTGCTACCGGCACCTGCGCCGATGATGAAAAGAGAGCTGCACAGGGCAGCGAATACCATATTTTTCATGATGCGTTTTCTTAATTTCATAATTATAGGCCTCCTGTCAGAAAATTTATAGCTCATTTGTATTTCATGGCCTAAGCATAAACCTTAAAGGTAACTTTAAGTCAAGGGTTTTCTTTAGCGTGATTTCTTTATAACCCCCAAAACCTTTTGAGTTCATTGACAAAATGGGCTTAAATGATATACTTCTAGTAGAAGTAGTGAATTTTTGCAATTGAAACACGAAAGCCCCTGGAACTGCCATTCCAGGGGCTTTCTCTATGGTTTAAAACTATCCGCTAACCACTAACTGCTAGCCCCTAACCCCTAACCCCTTAAAAAGGATTGTCGTCATGCGACAGCTCCTTTTCTGCTCCTTTTGTAAAGAAATATGTTTTTAGTTGGCTTCACTAAGCGACTATGATATAATATAAGTGTTTGTTAATTTTACAATTCACGAAGGGATGTTGAATACATGGCTACAGCAATGGTAATCGGAACCCAATGGGGCGACGAAGGTAAAGGTAAGATTGTAGATTATTTGGCCCAGAAGGCCGATGTCGTCATCCGCTCCCAGGGTGGGAATAACGCCGGCCATACGGTCGTCGTCGACGATAAGTCCTTTGCACTGCGTCTTTTGCCGTCGGGTATCCTCTTTTCCGACAAAACTTGCATCATCGGCAGCGGCGTCGTTGTCAATCCGAAAGTCCTCCTTGAAGAAATCGAAGGCATGACCTCCAAAGGCGTGCAGATCAGCAAATTGGAAATTTCCACGCGTGCGCATGTCATCATGCCGTATCATATCCGCATTGATGAAGAAGATGAAAAACTCAAGGGCGACGCTAAAATCGGTACGACGAAGAACGGTATCGGACCGTGCTATGCCGACAAAGTCAACCGCGTAGGCATCCGCATCGGCGACCTCATGGACCGCGATGTCTTTGCCAAGAAACTGCGCATCAATATTGACCTTAAAAACCGTCTCTTTGAAAAATATTATGGCTGCGAAGGCTTCGATTACGATGAAGTCCTCAAAGAATACCTCGGCTATGCCGACCAGATCCGCCAGTATGTCAAGGATACGAACTACTCGGCGAACCTCTATGTCAGTGAAGGCAATAAAGTCCTCTTTGAAGGGGCACAGGCTGCTATGCTCGACCTCGACCATGGTACATATCCCTTCGTTACCAGCTCCAATCCGACGGCTGGCGGTGCCTGCACTGGTTCCGGCGTCGGTCCTCGCCGTATGGAAAATATCGTCGGCGTCGTCAAAGCCTATACGACCCGCGTCGGCGCTGGCCCGTTCCCGGCAGAACAGCTCAACGAAGTCGGCGAATATCTGCGCAACACAGGCCATGAATTCGGCACGGTTACCGGTCGTCCCCGCCGCTGCGGCTGGCTCGACACGGCTGTCGTCAAATATGCAGCCATGCTGAACAGCCTCGATTACCTGGCTATTACCCGCCTGGACATCCTCGATGACCTGGATACTATTAAAATCTGCACGGGCTATAAATATAAAGGCCAGCTCTTGAAAGAATATCCGGCCAGCCTCGACGTCCTGGAAAACGTCGAACCGATTTATGAAGAAATGCCGGGCTGGAAAGCAGACATCTCGAAATGCAAATCCTATGATGAACTGCCTGAAGCTGCCCGCCACTATGTCGAACGCATCAGCGAACTCACAGGCGTTCCCCTGGGCATCGTCTCCGTCGGCCCGAACCGCAGCCAGACGATCATCCTCAAAAAGATTTTCTAAAAACAACTGAATTACACCATAATTGTGAAAAGGGGCTGTCGCATTAAGCCATTTCGGCTTTGTGCGACAGCTCTCTTTTTTTATTCTATTTCATCGTTCTATTCTCTTTTTTTAGCTAAACGTAAAAAAGGTACACGAAACAGACCGGCCATCCAGTCGGCAAAAAACGTGTGCCTTTG
>NZ_JBBMEU010000034.1:0-24731 GCF_040096415.1 Megasphaera intestinihominis | reverse complement strand
TCCTCATCGGAAGCCACATACAAGCCGTGCATCGCAAAATCCAGCCCCAGGAAAGTCTTCGGTATGACAGGGAGTACTTGGTTTTCATACTCCACCAGCATACTGATATAGTACTTTCCTGATGGCGTCTGGCTGATGGTTACGGTCTTTATGATACTGTTCTCCGGTAAGGGACGATGCTGGCATAATTTCACCCAACCGACTTTTGGCAGTTTCACCTTATGGCCCTCGATTCGGACAGAACCCTTCTGGTTATTCGTGGAATATGAAGCACGGCTATTCTTCTTGGACTTGAAGCGCGGCTTGCCGAAATGCTGGCTGTCATTCCAAAAGTGGCTGTAGGCCTTATTCAGGTTCATTTGGGCATTGGCAAGGGCTAAACTATCTACTTCCTTTAGCCAAGGGAATTCTTCTTTGTACTGCGCAGGCGTGTTATTCAGCTTTTGGCCGGTTTCCTTATAATAGTCAATGCGGTCACTCAGCATCTTGTTGTAGATGAATCGGACACAGCCGAAGGTCTTGGCAAACATCATTTTCTGTTCCCTTGTCGGGTAGAGCCTGTAACGGTATGCCTTATTCACTATCATCACCTGCCTTGACTTTCTATATACTTGCGAATTGTCGCTATAGGAGCCCCGCCGGTTGTCAGTAGACAATAGCTTCTTGACCAGAACATTTCCTTCCATAGCTTACACCTAACCTCGGGGAAGTATCTCTTTATGAGCCTTGAGCTGGCACTTTTATAAGCGTTGACAAATTTCGATATCTCTGTATTAGGATGGGCACGAAACATAATATGTACATGGTCTTGGTCGTGGTTCCATTCTTCCAAAGTGATATTATATGATGAACCTATGCGGACGAATATATCTTTTGCATATTGGCTCATTGGGTCAGAAAATACTTTGCGTCGGTACTTCACCACTAAAACAAGATGGTAATAGAGTAAGAACACTGAATGGTTATTACTGTCTAATTCCATAGTATAATCAGTCCTTTCTCTCTTACTACTGATTATACTGCAAAACAAATTATGAAGAAATTGTCTTTCTGAGGGCATCGAACCCTCAGAAAAACCTGCAATTCATCTCACCGCCTAAAGAGGCAGGAAACTTCTTGCAGAATCAGGTTAAACTTTATTATACCATATTTATGTCCCTGCGAGAATCAGCAGGCAGGACAGAATCGCCGCAATCTGTCTTATTTACATGGTCCATATCTTGGGATAAAATAATAGTACAGTTTACTTTTAGGAGGTTTTTCTATGGCAACTAAACGCGTCCTCGCAATCCACGATATGTGTTCTTTCGGCCGCTGCTCCCTGACAGCCGCCATCCCGGTCATTTCGGCCATGGGCTTCCAGGTCTGCCCCTTCCCGACGGCTATTTTCAGCAACAACCTGACGTATGGCGACTATACCTTCTCTGATTTTACGCCGCACATGACGGAATTCATGGATAAATGGCAGAAACTGGGCTATTCGTATGACGCCATTTACAGCGGCTTCCTCACCGACGCCGGCCAGATCGCCATCGTCCTCGACGCCATCGCCCGCTTCGCCAAGAAGGATACCCTCGTCGTCGTCGATCCGGCCATGGCCGATGACGGCAAGCTCTACCCGGTCTTCAAGCGCGATATTGTCATGGAAATGCGCAAGCTTATCGCCAAAGCGACCATCATTACACCGAATTATACCGAAGCTGCCCTGCTGGCCGACATCCCCTATGCCCAGGGCGCGCCATCCATGAAGACTATGCTCGAACTCTGCCAGAAGCTGGCCGCCATGGGACCGCGTCAAATCATCATCACCAGTGTCCCCACGGGCAACGAAACGATCACCGTCGTCAGCTACGACGCCCAGACGACGTCTTTCGACGAATGTACCGTCGACCGCATCCCCTTCAGCACCTGCGGCACAGGCGACCTCTTCACCAGCGTCCTCACAGGTTCCCTGCTCCAGGGCCAGTCCCTGCACGACAGCGTCAAAAAGGCCACACAGTTCCTGAACTACGCCATCGGCTACACCTACCAGTCCGGCAGCGATCCCCGCGAAGGCGTTCAGGTCGAACCGTGCCTGAAAAAGCTGTTCTAAGTTTTATTGTTAACTTATATAAATCCATATAAAGTTGACCTCATGAGCGCTTTTTTGCTATAATACGGAAGAAGTCCGTAAGCAAAGGAGCGCTTTTATCATGTCTGATTCAAGAGAAAAGACGATGCGCCTGACGCGCATCGCCTTATTGATTGCTATGAACTGTATTTCTGCCTATTTGATCATTCCCCTGCCCTTTTCCCAGTCGCCCATCGCCTTGCAGACGCTCGTCGTCAACCTGGTCGCCTTCCTGCTGCCGCCGAAAGATGCAGCCATCACCATGCTGGCCTACATCGGCATCGGCATCATCGGCGTCCCCGTCTTCACAGGCGGTACGGCAGGTCCCGGCAAGATGTTCGGCCCGACAGGCGGCTATATCTGGGCCTATGTCGCCGCCGTCTTCCTCATGTCCTGGTTCAAAGGGAAGGAATACAACTTCCGTCGCTACTCTCTGGCAGCCGTCGCCATCGGTATCCCCGTTATCTATATCGGCGGCGTACTGCAGCTCAAAGGCATCACGGGAATGCCCTGGGAAGCAGCCATCATGAGCGGCGTCGTCCCCTTCATCCCCTTGGACATCGTCAAGAGCCTCTGCGCTGCCGCTCTGGCACGGCCCTTATTGGCCATAAATAAAACCGTATCTCACGAATGACGCCAGCTTGTGTAAATCCGTTCTTTGTCAGTATACATCTCCCGATCTGCCTGGGATAACACCTCGTCGATATTGGCAATAGGCGTCTGGCAGACGACAACGCCTAAGGCCATGCTGATGCCGCTGGAACGGTAACGGGCCAGCAGCTCGCGGACGAGCTGCTGAGCCTGCTGTTCACTGGCATTCCTGGCGATGACCATGAATTCATCGCCGCCCATGCGGAATACGGCGTTATCGCCGCTCAAGGCTTTCATATGCCGGACAGCCTGCTGGAGGAGATGGTCTCCGGCTTCATGGCCTTGCGTATCATTGATTCGCTTGAGGCCGTTGAGGTCGCCAAAAATAAAGGCCAGGAAAATCCCATCGGGCACAGCCCGGATATATTCGGTAAACCCCCGGCGATTGCCGGCGCCGGTCAGCTGGTCCGTCGTGCTGAGGCGTTCCAGCGAACGGAAAGTATCGCGGTTGCGCAGCATACTGGCCAGGAACAAGGTCAGCGTCGACAACAGGAGGCTGGCCGATTTAAAGGCCAATGCCGACGGGTTGACGACTTCCGTAAAGCCCAGGGACTTGCCCGATTGAGTGAGATGTCCCGATACGAGGCGGCGGACGCCGGAAAGATGCGGCGTAAATCCAGGATGAGCCCGGACGAAAGCCTGTGCATCTTCAATAATGGCCATCTGTTTAGCATCAAAGGCCGCATACAGCGGTCGCAGGGAGTCCATGGGAATGTGCTGGACCGTAGGAGCCATCGGCTGCAAATCCTCTTGATACCATTCATAGGTAGCGCTGACGGTCTGGTCCGGCTGTTCCTCAAAAATCAGGACCCGTTCAGCTTGCAGGCTATGACCGATTTTTTCCAGCATTTTCTGCAGGCCTGTATGGGGATCGGCTTCACGCATGCCGATGGCAATGACGTCGTTGGCCATGACTTCCCGGAAGACGACATCAATTTCTTCCCGGTCGCGGAAAATATACCGGCTCAGGTCGAAAGCCATAGAAAAACGGTAATTCTTCCCCTGCCAAGGAATGAGCGTCGTCCGCATGAACAGGTATTGCCCTGTCTTGCGGTTGCGGCGCGTTGCCGTATAAAAACAATCGCGGCGCAGCCTGTCATTGAGGCAATTATCGCAGGGAGTCTCCCGGTCAGCCAGGATTTTATAACATTTCTCACCGACCCAGCTGCTGCTATCAGAAAGGCCATAGGCCCGTTGCATATAGTCATTGACATAGACCAGTTCATACGTATCTGGGTCCATGACAGACACTTCTTCATCGAGCTTGTCGAATTTCTCCTTGTCGAAGACCAGGCGGTCGCCAATATAGATGGCTTGCCCATACTGCTGTTCTTTCGCTTCATCCAGTCGTTTCCGCAACAGCTGCATGACCTCATCGAAATCCTGGCCCTCCGACCCCTGGGCCACGGCGTATTGCAAATAAAGAGTACAACTGTAGCCGCCAATATTCGTAATGCCATGGATAGCATTGATGAGGCCCAGCATTTTATTCCGGAAATCGGCATCCATCGCCTTCGGGACAAGGCAGCAAAAACGGCTGCCGCTCAAATGGGCTATCGTTTCATTCAACACATGGAAGGCCAGCAGCTGCTGCGTAATGACCTGCAACAATTTCTGTCCTACTTCATCGCCATACTCCTGAAAAAGCGCTTCGTATGCAGGCACTTCGAGTAGGACACACGTATAATCCTGTCCATAGCGCCGATATTTATCGGCATACTCGTCTGCCGCCTGCAAGATACCCCGGAAATTGAGCAGCCCCGTCACATCGTCGACAAAACTGCTCTGCCGGAGCTGCACCTGCCGGGCTTCTTCATACTCTAAATCCTCAAAATAACCCATCAGGCCGATAATACGCCGTCCCTGGTAGATAGGGAATTTCGTAGCTGCGATTCGATGCGGTCGGCCTTGGACGAGACACTCCCCGATAATATGTCGCGTAATTTCGCCTTTTTCCAGGACAGCCCGTTCGGCTTCCTCATACTTTTTCCCCTGGATATGCCAGCCAATCTCCTCATCGGTCTTCCCGATGAGGATTTTTTCATCGGTCAGGCCATAATAGTCGAGGAAGGACTGACTGACGCCGGCAAAACGCCGTTCCCGGTCTTTCCAGAAGAATTTGATATCCGAATAATGAATCATGGCCTGGCAGAGTTCCCGCAAGAGGCGGAAATAAGGCTGCCGGGCCGGTTCCAATTCGTGGATGCCAAAAGAAGTGGCCAATATGGGCAACAGGCTCTTGCGGTCCCGCGCCGTTTCCCATGCATCATCGCGGCAGCACAACAGAATGTCATATTGGCCATCGGCCTGCTGGAGGCGGAGGGCCAAAAAGACAGTCCAGCGATAACTGCCGTCGGCCTGTTTGATACGGAAAACGTCACCGACACTGGCCGTCGGGGACTGGTCCGCCTGGTGGCAAAGGTTATCGAAATCAAGGAATGATAAGAACCTTTCCCTGTCGTCGACGTAGACGGACTGGACAGCATAGTCGATGAGCAGCTTTTGGATGCCTTTCAGGGACTTTCCATCAGCCCAATGGGTCATCGTCGTCTTGATGACTTCAAACGTATCTTTGCCAGGATGCAGGTAATATAAGCCTTTATAGACCTTCAGGATATTGCGCAGCAGATAATCGATACGCTGTATCTCCTGACGTTCGCTGGCATCGGCAATATTATAGATGCAGGCCCGTCCCAGGTATCGCCCCTGAGTTCCGCCGATGAGTTCCAAATGCAGCTGCAAATAATGGTCTCTTTCAACATAGGTCATGACTTGATTTTGCCCGGAAACAAGGAGTTCATCCAGACAAGGTTGCAGGCGCTGCCTGAATGAAAAGTCCTGAATCCACAAGGGCAGGTCATGGCCATTGTATCCGGGCAAAGACCATCGGAGGATTTTTCGAAAAGCCAGATTAGCCCATAACACCCCGGCCTGAGTGCCATCGTAGTGAAAAATAGCAGTCGGTAAATCCGTTACGACATTGACCAGACCGGCTTTATCATAGACTGGTTCTTCCCGCCGCGTTTCCAAGCCATGCTCATAGTGCTTGCAAAACACTGACAAGTCTTCGTAGGTCATAGGCCGTCCAAAATAATAGCCCTGTATCTTTTCACAGCCGACATCCTTCAAAAAGTCGACGTGGGCCTTTGTTTCTGCGCCTTCGGCCAAAGTATGTATGCCCAGTTCTTTCGCCATGAGGACGATGGCCTTGATAATCTGACGGCTCTGTTCATTGAAATTATGTAAAAAGGCCATGTCAATCTTCAGTTCATCAAAATGATAGTTGTGAAGGACGTTGAGCGAGGAATAGGCACTGCCGAAGTCATCGAGCCAGACTTGGTAGCCCGACTACTGGAACTGCTTCAAACTGCGGAGCAGATTGTGCTTTTCTTTGACCAACGCCGTTTCCGTCACTTCGATGCGGAAATAATCCCGCTGTAGATTATAGCGGGAAATGACTTTTTCAACAACCGCAAAAGGGTCCATGAGGTTGAAATCATGACGCGATAAATTGACCGATACCGGCAGGACAGGCCTTTTATTGGCCAGCTGGTAATGAAGCTGCTTCGCTACCTGATTGAGGACATAGCCATCCAGCTTATGGATGAGCCGGGCCTGTTCCAGGACGGGAATGAAGACATTCGGCGTGAGTCGGCCGTAAACGGGATCTTCCCAGCGGGCCAGCGCTTCGACACCGCAGATTTTCCCGGTCATCGTACGGACGACGGGTTGATAATAGATTTTGATGTAGCCTTTTTCTAAGGCCGTGTTGAAATTTTCCAGGACGAAATCCCGCTTCTCCAGGGCGACGCCCATTTCCCGCGTATAAATAGCCCAGCACCGAGTGGCATCAGTCTTGATGGTATCACAGGCAATCTTGGCCATGTCGAAAGTATGGCGCACGATATGGATATCGTCCTCTTCGAGCAGGCAGACGCCGGCCTTCAAGACGATATTGGAATTATTGATATACGCGTTGACACGGCTGCAGATGACTTCTATCTTTTGGAATATATCTTCCCGCTTCGCCAGGACGCCAAAACCATCGGCCGAAAAATGGGAAATGAGGTCTCCCGGGAAATACTGGCGCAGCAGCTCGGCAATGCGCTTGAGGTAATGGTCGCCGGCAGCCAGTCCGTGTAGGGAATTGTAGAGGCGGAAGTTCGTCAGATTGAAATAAGTCGGACAGTATTCAGACAGACGGCCTTGGGGACTTTCCCGCCGGGCTACCTGCAGGGCTTTCTTGAAGAACAGGCGCATCCCCATCAGCCCCGTCAGCGGGTCGTTCTGGGTACTGCTGCCCCTCAGTTCACTGCTGATGAGCTGCAGCAGCCATGCCTTGGTCCCATCTTCCAGAGAAATGACGCTGGCCGAACCTTCGGCCCGGCGGAAATGGTCATCCCGCGTGCGGAAGCGGAAGGTCACGAACTCCGAATAGTCCGTTTCCGACATGTGGGCGACAGGATAATAGTCCTCACTATCGACCATGCCCCGGAACCGCCGTCCCGTAAAGCGGTAAAACTCCGCTTCATCCATACAATGATAAATCTTCAGCATCCCTTTATTGACGAATAAAATGGGTTCCCCCGGTTGCATACCGATCAGGCAGATACCGGACGTCAGCCGGTCGTAATAGCGATGCAGCTCGCTCTGGATTTCCTCTAGCCCCATGCCCTTCACATCCTTCTATGCCATGCGTTATAAAGCATTATGATTGTCAAGACAAATTATATAAATAGCGTTTACAAAATATACGTTCATTATATCACAAGGCAGTCATTCACGCACGGGTTTCCGGTCTGTCCGGTATAACAGGATATAGCCAAATTCGACAGCCACCAGCATCAGTCCCCAGGCAGCGCTCGCCCAGTTCAATGTATGCAGATCCTGCCGCAGTGAAGGCCCTGTCACCACGTAAGCAGCGGCACACAGGAAAAACTGACCAGATAGGTAACACTGCTATCAACTCCTTTTCCATGTGGATGTGAGGACAATATTCATCCAGATATTCATAATCCTGCCCACTTTAGCAGCGGGGAACCAGACCATCCTCCCGACTTTTCTGCCTGTTATTTCAAGGCCTGTTCGGTATCTGCCAGAAACAGCTGCACACAATCGGAAAAATCCAACCCCGCCCGGTCGGCCAGAACGGCCAGCCACCATACGCATTCCCCGATTTTAGACGGGAGTTTGCCTTCTTCATCAGATGGCCAGCGCCCTTCATGACTCATAGTCAGCCGTCCTACCAGTCCGGCGTCGGTCAAAAAAGCCAGGGCATCTTCCTCTGCCGACCATTCGGAGCCATGATATTCCCGTTCCAGAGCATGATAGGCCTTTCTGATGGCCGCAGAGCGTTTCGATACTTCTTGTAATTCCATATGATTCTCTCCTTTTTGAGTTTGGTCAGTTTGGTTAGTTGTTTAGTCAGTTTGGTTAGTTATTTGGTCAGTTTTCAGAGTTTGGTCAGTCGTTCGGTCAGCAGAATGGATAAAAGCGATACCTGTCCCCTGACGGTGCCATGACGGAATAGCATTAGTTGAATCTCACGACCCAGTATCCTTTCCGGTGCGTTCCCATACGTTGAAGACAGTCTTTTTCCTGGAGCTTTTTCATATAATACTTTATCGTACTAAGAGACAGTGATGTTGCTTTAGCGATTTCATGTTGCGTGCCATCCGGTTTCTTTTGAAGATATGACAAAATAACTTTTTCCTTTTCATTTAGTTTTACAGGCATATTCGTTCCCGTTTGTCCAGTTTTCGGGGTTTGGTCATTTTTTTTAGTTTGGTCAGTCGTTTGGTCAGTTGTCCGGTACAAGTTAACGCGCAAATCGCCATCAAAATCAATGATTTCCGGTTCCTTCAAACCATAATCCCGGCAATCCCGGAAAATACGTGGAAAACCACTGCCCCATTTTTCAATTAAGTTCATATAAGCAAACGCATTTGCTAAAGCCCGGTTCCGAATCTTTGAAAACCCTTCTTTCATTTTTTCAGGTGTTACGCCGCGCATCAGGCCACCTGGAGAAGTAACTTCTAATCGATCTGAAAAAAGGGCTATCTGAACGGATTCCGGCTCCAAATAATTACGATGGACAAGTGCATTGGCAATCAATTCCCGGATGCTGTCCGGAGGTAATTCATAAATATCCTGACGATAGACCCCCTGAAATCTGGCTCCCATATTAATCTTTTCAAGTACATACTGATATGCTTTTTCCACTTGTTCCTGAATCGGTGCATCAATTTCACGCTTATCGACAAAAACAGCTCTATCTTCCGTTTTAAAGACAGCACATTGAACGACTGGAGGATACCCAGCCTGATGTGTCAACATCGCATAGGCATAAGTCGGTATAAGCTGGTCTTTGCTTTCAATCAAAAGGCCCCATGAAATGAGTTGATTAGCCGTTAACTCCTTGATTCCTTGACGCTGGATATCTGATGATGCGTTTTTTTTAGCCGTTTCACTCATAAAACGGCATAATGCCGTTACATCATGCTTCGTTACTTTTAGATTAGGAATAGGCTGTTGATCAAAAAACTTGTTTTCTCCTTCCAAAAGTAACTCCTGTAAAATCGCCCGATCTGCAGGTCGCGTTGTCCCAGACGTTCGGATGTAGGTTCCCCTTACAAGACCTTTCTTTTTAATATAATATGGCCGTTGCATTCCTGGTACAATTTCCAAAATGATAAGCGATTTCCCTTCTACTTCTCGAACAAAAAGATCTGGAATAATCATCGGTTCGCAGCTATCCGTAACCGCATTGGTAATAGCATCCATTATTTGAAAAAGGTCAGCCTGAGGAATACTGATAACCCGCATCGTTCTATCTTCAACACCAAATACAATTCGTCCACCATCGCCATTGGCAAAGGCAACAACAGACTTCATATATTTCTGGCTGTCTTCAGGAACCCTTTCCTTATATTCTATATTCTTAGACTCCCCTTGAAGCAACGAATCTTTTTTTATATCTGTCACCTGTTTCACCTTTGTCACTCCTTCGATGTATCATTATGATTATTATACCCCATCCGTGACAGGGACGACAATGAGGAAGGGCCGCAGCCCGGAAAAACCACTCACGGACGCAGGAAAAAAACGCCGGCCAGGCACAGGATGATGCCGATGATCTGCCGGGGCAGCAGAACGTCTTTGTAAAACAGGACGCCTATACCTGCCAGGAGGAGCGCCACGCTGACATTGGCCAGGAGAGAGGCCATACTGATTTTCCAGCCAGTCCGGTATAGCAGGATATAGCCAAATTCGACAGCCACCAGCGTCAGTCCCCAGGCAGCGCTTGCCCAGTTCAATGTATGCAGATCCTGCCGCAGCGAAAGCCCTGTCACCACGTAAGCAGCGGCACACAGGAGGAAACTGACCAGATAGGTAACACTGAGGGCCAGAAAAGGCGGGGCTGCCGACGGTGTTGCCTTGGCGACCAGGTGATAGCCTATATTGCCAATGACGATGATGAAAAAAGGAATCCAGTGTATCAGGCTCATTCTGTCAACTCCTTTTCCATATGGATGTGAGGACAATATTCATCCAGATATTCGTCACCTGATGCGGTATATCCCAGTTTTTCATAAAACGGGCGCACCCGGACCTGTGCCGACAGAGCCAGCCGTTTCACATGACGGCCGCGCAGCCATCCTTCCGCTCCCTGTACCAGGCGCTCCCCGTACTGTCGGCCGCGGCAGGATTTCCGTACGGCCAGGCGGCCCAGTATATACACATCCGGATTGTCTGATGTAAAGAGCCGGCAGCAGCCAGCGGCATGCCCATTTTCATATAACACCAGATGCCATGCCGCCTGGTCGGTTTCATCAAATTCATGATGAAAACCCTGTTCTTCGACAAATACCTCCTGCCGGATAATCCGGGCGTCCTGTGAAAGTCCCTGCTGCATACGTATTTGAATCATGATATTCCCTCCTAAAAAAAAACAGAGGTGCCCAGGAATTGTCTTATAGCATGTAATCCATGCCGTACCTACGACAACTCCCAGACACCTCATTTCTCCTGTCCGGTGACAGAAGCGGTGTTCTTATGAAATTAGCATTGTTCTAACATATCCTGTCGTCTTCGTCAATGTGATTTTGCCCACTTTAGCAGCTGGGAAACAGACCATCCTCCCGACGTTTCTGCCTGTTATTTCAAGGTCTGTTCGGTATCTGCCAGAAACTGCTGCACACAATCGGCAAAATCCAGCCCAGTCCGGTCGGCCAGAACGGACAACCACCATACACATTCCCCGATTTTAGACGGGAGTTTGCCTTCTTCATCAGATGGCCAGCGCCCTTCATGACTCATAGTCAGCCGTCCTACCAGGCCGGCATCGGTCAAAAAAGCCAGGGCATCTTCCTCGACGGACCATTCGGAGCCATGATACTCCCGTTCCAATGCATGATAAGCAGCTCTGATAGCAGCCGAACGTTCCGATACTTCTTTTAAATCCACGTCAATCTCTCCTTTTCTTAGAAACACGGCCACACCCCATTCAATCCTAATGACGGGCCAAAAAGGCTTACCAGGCCGTCCCCTACATTATCACATATAGGCGATAAAAATAATACACCGTTCACGGGCAGTCGCAAAAAAAAACACGGCCTGCGGCCGTATGCGTAGGGGCTGTCCCGATGAGGGCAGCCCGCTGTGAGATTTCTCCACAACCCAGTCTGGCATAGTGGCAGGCTTTTACGGACTACGAATCACGAGCAACGAACCACCTATCATGGATCCGGCTATGTACAGAATTCATGCGGGATCGCCACGTGCGAGCCCCTACGATGCGGCTGCGCCGCTACAGGCTTATGACCTGATTACAACCATAAGAACACCTCAGACCGCCTTTGGCGGCCAGCTCCCCTTCACATGGGAGCCTCTGGCGCTCCTGCGCCTTATATTTCAGCGTTTATTGCGGCAAAGCCACTTTTGAGTCCGGGCAACAAAAAAAGACCTGTGTACGTAATCGTACACAGGTCCGATAATTTCCCTTGTGAAATTATTTGAGTTCGACAGTAGCGCCAGCTTCTTCGAGTTTAGCTTTGAGAGCTTCAGCGTCAGCTTTAGCAACGCCTTCTTTAACAGCTTTCGGAGCGCCGTCAACGAGAGCTTTAGCGTCTTTCAAGCCGAGGCCCGTAACTTCACGGACAACTTTGATAACGCCGATTTTTTTGTCGCCAGCGGACTGGAGAATGACGTCGAATTCGGATTTTTCTTCAGCAGCAGCACCGCCAGCAGCCGGAGCAGCAGCAACTGCAACCGGAGCAGCAGCGGAAACGCCGAATTTGTCTTCCATAGCTTTTACGAGTTCGGAAAGTTCGAGAACAGTCATATTTTCAATGGCTTCCATGATTTCTTCTTTAGTCATTTTGAAATACCTCCATAGTATCAATTTTTGAGTTTAATTTTTAAGTTATGTAAGCTAAATTAAGCAGTTTCCTGTTCTGCTTTTTTAGCACGTACAGCGTCAAGCACATAAACCATGTTGCGGATATTGCCCTGGAGTACGTTGACAAGGCCAGAGATAGGAGCCTGCATGCTGCCAACCAATTTTGCGAGGAGTTCTTCGCGGCTCGGCAAGCTTGCCAGAGCGTCAACAGCTGCAACATCAATGACCTGACCATCAGCGAGACCTGCTTTTACAGTCAGCGCTTCAGTCTTTGTTTCTTTGATGAATTCTTTGAGGATCTTAGCCGGAGCTACAGCGTCTTCCGTGGAATAAGCGAGAGCCGTCGGGCCTTCGAAAATTGCATCTAATGCGTTATAGCCGAGTTCGTCAGCGGCGATACGGGTCAACGTGTTTTTGATGACTTTGTATTCAACACCGCCTTCGCGGAACTTACGGCGAAGTTTCGTGACATCAGCTACGGTAAGGCCGGAGAAACCAACGAAAACAGCGCCCTGAGCGGACTGCAGTTTTTCTTTCATTTCTTCAACGACAGCAGCTTTTGCCGGAGAAACCGGATGATTTGCATATGTGGACATGAGTTCGATACACCTCCTTGAACTGGGATTTATATCGTCTTAGCAATCAAAAACGGCCTCATGGAAACCACGAGGCCGAACTAGTCAAAGTCAGATATCTGCTAGTTTCATAGCCTCAGATGGCGGACATACGTCCATTATACATACCTTCAGTCTACAGCTAAGAGAGATATTAATTTTCTTCTTTCTTTGCAGCACCTTTGATGCTGTACTGGTTGATGTGGATGCCAGGGCCCATCGTGGAGCTAACCGTGATGGATTTGATGTACTGGCCTTTTGCACCCGACGGTTTAACTTTGATGAGTGTATCAACCAAAGCAGTCAGGTTGTCAACCAATTTATCTGCGTCGAAAGATTTTTTACCGATAGAAGAATGAATGTTGCCGGCTTTATCCGTGCGGTATTCAACTTTACCAGCTTTACTTTCGCTAACAGCTTTTGTAACGTCCATCGTGACAGTACCAACCTTCGGGTTAGGCATGAGGCCTTTAGGACCGAGGATTTTACCGAGACGACCAACTTTACCCATCATGTTCGGAGTAGCGATTGCTACGTCGAAGTCGAGCCAGCCACCTTTGATCTTTTCTACGAGATCATCAGCACCGACATAGTCAGCGCCAGCAGCTAAAGCTTCTTTTTCTTTATCGCCCTGAGCAAATACGAGGACAGTCTTGGATTTACCAATGCCGTGGGGCAGTACCAAGGCGCCGCGGACCTGCTGGTCGGCGTATTTCGGATCTACGTTAAGGTTTACGGCCAATTCAACGGTTTCGTCGAATTTGGCAGTATCCATCTTTTTCAAGATGTCGATTGCTTCTGCAACATCATACTGTTTCTGTTTGTCGAACAGTTTTGCAGCTTCAGCATATTTCTTGCCTACTTTTGCCATGTTTCTTCCTCCTTATGTGGTTTAACGGGTTACCCCTTCCACGGGCAGAGCATCATCGAATTAGTCGACGATTTCGATACCCATGCTGCGAGCGGTGCCTTCAATCATTTTCATAGCAGCTTCAACGTCGTTAGCGTTGAGGTCCGGCATCTTAGTCGTTGCGATTTCGCGGACTTTGTCGCGGCCCAATTTAGCTACTTTTTTCTTGTTCGGTTCGCCCGAAGCTTTGTCCAAACCTGCTGCTTTCTTCAAGAGGACGGCAGCCGGCGGTGTTTTCGTAATGAAAGTGAAGGAACGGTCTTCATAGACTGTGATTTCGACAGGGATAATGAAGCCAGCCTGTTTAGCTGTGCGTTCGTTGAATTCTTTGACGAAAGCCATGATGTTGACACCAGCCTGGCCTAATGCAGGGCCAATCGGAGGCGCCGGAGTTGCTTTACCAGCTTCACACTGGAGTTTTACCATTCTTGCTACTTTTTTTGCCATGGTGAGTTACACCTCCTTACATTACAAGATGTGGTCAAACGAATCTTGCGATTCTCCCACTCGCGGCGAGTTGCCGCATTTAGAAGTATTTATTCCAGACCCTTCTCGATTTGAGAATAGTCGACTTCTACTGGAGTTTCTCGGCCAAACATATTGACGAGGCCTTTGACAGTCCCTTTTTCTTCATTGATTTCCGTTACGACGGCCATGCAATTTTCAAAAGGACCTTCGGTGATGCGCACTTCTTCGCCAACTTCGACAGAGATATGCGTTTTCGGTTCGCTTTCTATGCCCTGGGTCTTTAGAATCTTTTCGACTTCTTTCGGTTCCAGCGGGATAGGCTTGGTTGCCGAGCCGACAAAACCGGTAACACCCGGTGTATTGCGGACGACATACCAGGAACGGTCATTGACTTCCATTTCGATGAGAACGTAGCCAGGGAATACTTTCCGCTTGACAGTCCGTTTCTTACCGTCTTTGATGTCAATTTCATCTTCCATTGGAATGAGAATACGGTTAATGACGTTTTCTAACCCCATGGATTTGACTTTTTGTTCCAGCGTTTGCATTACTTTATTTTCATAACCGGAATACGTATGGATGACATACCATTTCATATCTGCTTCCATTTAAGCACAAGCCTCCTATCCGACAACAAGCTGAAGTAACTTGAACAGCTGTGAAAATACACCATCAGCTACGCCAATGATTACCATTACGACGATGGTAGCGACAATGACCATAACCGTGTAGTTGATCAATTCCTTCTTCGTCGGCCAGATGACTTTTTTCATTTCTACCTTTACGCCAGATAAAAATGATTTTCCCGGGTTCTTTTTCTTGTTCTTATTCTTTTGTGCTGCTTTTTTAGCTGAAAGTGCCATATAACCTCTCACATCCAAATAAGATTAGCACAATCTTATTCAATCAATTATTTCGTTTCTTTGTGTAATGTTTCTTTTTTGCAGAACGGGCAGTATTTTTTCAGTTCCAAACGGTCCGGATTGTTCTTTTTGTTTTTGTTCGTCCGGTAGTTACGCTGTTTGCATTCTGTGCATGCCAAAGTGATAGCTGTACGCATTCCTTACACCTCTCTTAAAAATAGTCACAAGCCTAGTGTTACGTAAGACTGCCTTTATAATGTATCACAACAGTCCCCTCTAAGTCAAGGAAATTTTTCTGTAACTTAAAAAAGCCAGGCGTTGGTGAACGCCTAACTTCGATTATTCTAACATGTGACGACCGTCCTGTCAAGAGATTTTCCATAATTCCATAGCAGGCCGCCCAGCCACAGCTGTCCGTTCTGGCAACCGTCCTGCGCCTTCCGTAGGTCGGCACCTGACGGGCCAGAAAGGCGCGGGACGGCCCCTACGCACAAGGCCGCTGGCCGTGCATTTTTTTGTGACTTGTGGCCTGCGTCTATCGCGGCGCATCCGCATCTGAATCGTACAACGCCGCCAGGGCGTCCTGGTATGTTCCCAAGATGCGCCCCACCTGTGCTTCTATGGCGTCGTGGCTGCCGTGGCGGTCGCGGAGCATGGCCAGCCATATGTCTTCATCGACGAAGAGGTATTGTTCATAGGCCGCGGCGATGAGTTCCTTGGCGGAGCCCATGGCAGCCATGCCCTGGCCGTCCCGCTTCAGGGCTTCGCGAAAGGCCATCAAGCCCAAATCAAAGGCTTCCTGGAAGATGTGGACGATGCCATGGCAGACGAAGGGGTTCGTCAAATCCGCTTCCCGAGCCTGCTGCAAAAGCTGTATATGTTCTTGGAAATTATCCTGCCAATCCATAGCTGCCTCCCCAAACATCAAATATCAAACATCAAACCTATTATAATGGATTTCCGGCAAAAAAAGAAGCAGCCCTGCTGTCAGGAGGAGACAGGGCTGCTTCACGATAAATGGCTTGGGAATTTAGCCAGAGATTTTCTGTTGTGCCAGATAGGTTTCTTCCAGGACCTGTTTGCCTGCAATACCCGGCTGGGTCATTTCCTGCGGCGACAGGATGATGTCCATCTGTTCTTTCGTCAGATAGCCGTGTTCGAGGATGATTTCCCGGATCGGGCGGCCTGTGGCATAGGCTTCCTTGGCCAGCATGGACGACCGTTCATAGCCGATGTGCGGCAAGAGGGCCGTGACGATGCCGACGCTGTGGTCGACCCAGGACTGGCAGGCTTTTTTGTTGGCCTTGACGCCTTTGAGCAGGTATTTGACGAAGGCGTGGATAGCGTTGGTCAAATACTGCATGGAGTGGAAGAGGTTGAAGGCCATGACCGGTTCCATGACGTTCAATTCGAACTGGCCGTTTTCGACGCCCAGGCTGATGGCCATGTCATTGCCGATGATCTGGTAGCACGTCTGGTCGAGGACTTCAGCCATGACCGGATTGACTTTGCCCGGCATGATGGAAGAACCGGGCTGACGGGCCGGCAGCTTCAATTCGTTGAGGCCGCAGCGCGGACCGGAAGCCATGAGGCGGAAGTCGTTGGCCATCTTGATGAGCATGAGAGCCGTAGCTTTCATATTGCCCGATACTTCGGCAAAGATATCCGTGTTATTGGTCATATCGATGAGGTTGCGGGCCGTGACGAAGATATCACCGGTCAGCATGGAAAGTTTCGTGGCGACGGCTTTGATGTAAGCCGGTTCGGCGTTGAGGCCCGTGCCGACGGCCGTACCGCCCATGTTGATGACGTGGACGCCTTCGAGGGACCGGGAAATGCGTTTGCGGCCGCGGGCGACAGCCGAAGCATAGGCGCCCATTTCCTGGCCGAGCGTAATGGGAACGGCATCCTGCAAGTGGGTACGGCCCATCTTGATGACATCTTTGAATTCATCGGCTTTGACATCCAGTTCCGTTTCCAGTTCCTTCAGTACTTCTGTCAGCTTCTTGCCTTTCATGCTCAGGCAGACTTTGATGCTCGTCGGGAAGACGTCGTTCGTCGACTGAGCCATGTTGGCGTGATTGTTCGGCGAGATGATGTCGTAACGGCCTTTTTCTTTGCCTATGATTTCTAAGGCCCGGTTGCACAATACTTCGTTCATATTCATGTTTACGGAAGTACCGGCACCGCCCTGGATCGGATCAACAGGGAACTGGTCCAGCCACTGGCCGTCGATGATTTCACTGGCAGCCTGTACCAGGGCATTGCCGATTTTCTTGTCGAGCCGTCCCGTTTCCATGTTGGCGAGAGCAGCTGCTTTTTTGACAATGGCCATGGCCTGGATGAAGTCCGGATCCAGATGTTCACCTGTAATATGGAAGTTTTCCATAGCCCGCATGGTCTGTACGCCATAATAAACATTGTCCGGTACATTCATTTCACCTAAAAAGTCATGTTCTGTTCTCATAATATCCTCCCCAATACCCATCTTGCAATAGATGCATTAAATATTTTGTATACAGTATTCAAGTAATAATTATAGCAATACTGTAGTAATTAAATTCATACCCCTCCGGCGTCCCCACGCCGTTACATACACAAAAGGCGCTGTTGAAATTGCTTTCAACAGCGCCTTTGCCGTACGTACTATGAATTTACCTATATCATAGTGCATAAATGGGCAGATGTCAATATTTATTCCGCCACTTTATGTTTTATTTAGACTTCTTGCAGCCTTAGGCTTCTTCGATGGCCCCAGCCGGACAGGAGTTCATGGCTTCCTGAGCAGCGTCGTTGTTAGCTTCCGTCGATTCAGCATAGGCTTCAGCCATACCCGTATCATCGTTCATACGGAACACTTCCGGGCAAGTCCCAGCACACATACCACAGGCAATACACGTATCGTTTACTTTATATTTCATAATGAGTCACTCCTTTGTCCGGACCGTCTATCCGGAAAACTTAGTCCAGTAAGTCATTCCTTACTGTGCCTATAGTATACCCTGTTTTCGGCCAAAGGGTCGTTGTATTTACAACGCTTTAGCAAATTAGCGATACGATGCCTGATAAATAGCAACGCAGTCTTCTTCACTCATGGGCATGCGGTCGGCCATGAATAATCCCGCCATGGCCGTCTTGGCATTATGGGCCATTTTATGGAATTCATCGGGACTGATGCCGTAGTCGGACATCTTGAGGTTGGCGACGCCGCATTTTTCCTGCAATTCTTTCAAGGCGTCGAGGAAGTCTTCCGGTTTGGCCGCATCCGGACGCCCCATATGGCGGGCCAGGATGATGAAACGGTCGTCACAGACGTGGATGTCGATCATGTGCGAGAAATAAGCCAGGCTGATCATAATCAGGCCGGCGCCGTGGGGCAAGGCCTGGTGATAGGCGCTGAGGGCATGTTCCAGCGAGTGTTCACTCATGTTGGAGCTGAGGCACATTTCCAAGCCGCCGAGATAGTTGCCGAAAGCCACGCGTTCCCGGGCCTTCATGTCGATGCCATTCTGGACGGCTGTCGGCAAGTAGGCGCTAATCTGGGAGATGGCTTCCAAGGCGACCATTTCGCTCATGAGATTGGCCTTATTGGCCAGATAGCCTTCGATATTGTGGAACAAGGCATCGAAACCCTGGTAGGCCGTGAACTTCGGTGGTACCGTCGCCATGAGTTCCGGGTCGATGATGGCCAGGACCGGGAAGAGGGATGGTCCTTTGACGGGCGTCTTTTCATTCGTGTCTTCATTGGTGATGACGCCGCCGGCATCGGTTTCCGAGCCGGTCCCGGCCGTCGTCGTAATGGCGACGATAGGCAGGGGCTTGATGGCAATGGGTTTGCCCTTGCCCGTGCCCTGGGTGATGTAGTCCCACAAATCGCCGTCATTGGTGGCGACGACGGCAATCCCCTTGGCTGCATCGATGCAGCTGCCGCCGCCTAAGGCGACGATGAAGTCACATTGATTTTCTCTGGCCATGGCGCCGCCGCGCATGACAGTCGATTTCAAGGGATTCGCTTCGACTTGGTCGAAGAGGACCGTTTCGACGCCGGCTGTATGCAGTTCCTTTTCCGTCCGGTCCAAATAGCCATTGACTTTCGTCGATTTCCCGTTGGAAATGACCAGCAGGGCTTTCTTGCCGGGAAGGGCCTGTTCATGCAAATGATTGAGCTGACCGGCACCAAATAACGCTTTCGTAGGGACAAACATCTGAAAAGACACGATAACACCACTCCTATACTGGGAATAAAAAAGAGTCTTATCCACTTGCGGGTAAGACTCCATCGTCATGAATAAATTTAATTTACAAGCCGATTATACTATAATATTTTATTTTTATCAACTTACTATTTTATATTTTAATTTTTCTTTGGCTGCAAGGAAATTTCCGTTACGCCATAGCCAGCATTGACAACGGTTTTTAACAACGTGTCATCGCTCACGGAATCAGCGACGACGACTTCTGCCTGGCCGCGCATCAAGTCAACTTTGACCTTGCCCTTAAAGCCGTCGACGGCTTTAAGGGCTTCGGTCACGTGCTTAGAGCAGTTCTGGCAGACCATGCCGGTAATGTAGATATATTTTTCGTCCCCTGAATATCATCGTGATGGAAGAGATTGCTGAAAAATCCCATAAGTCACGCCCCCTCTGTTTCATTTTATTATGAATTCTCATCATCAATATTATAGCGTATCTTGCCGATATTGCAAGATTGGTGATAAAGGATACTGTATACACAAATCTATATTTATAAAACATATTGACGATACTTACTGTATCATAGTACACTGTATTTAACAAAAAGTTTATACAATTTAACTTTTTCATTGTTTTTATTAAAAAAAGGGAGTGTGTTTTATGTCGTTTTTCCATACGAAATCCGTTGCCCAGCTTCAGAGCGATGCAGAAAACTCAAAGCTGAGCAAAAACCTCAGCGTCTTTGACCTGACATTCCTCGGCGTCGGTGGTATCATCGGGGCCGGTGTCTTCGTCCTGACCGGGATTGCCGCCGCCCGCTATGCCGGCCCGGGCGTAGCCTTATCCTTTGTCATTGCCGGTATTCTCTGTATCCTCGTCGGCCTGACGTACAGTGAATTTTCCTCCTTCATCCCGGCTTCGGGCAGTGTCTATTCCTACACCTTTGCCTCCCTCGGCGAAGGCATGGCCTTCCTCTGCGGCTGGTCCCTGCTCCTGGCCTATACGGTCACAGCCAGTGCCGTCGCTGTCGGTTTCTCAGGCTACCTGTCGGGGATGACGGCCTCTTTAGGGCTGGTAATCCCGGATTATCTCCTCAAAACGCCGGCTGAAGGCGGCCTGGTCAATCTGCCGTCTATCATTATTATCCTTTTATTGTGCTTAGTCCTCATCCGCGGTACCAAACAGAGTGCGAAACTCAATTTTGCCCTTATCCTCGTCGCTTTAGCGGCTATCATCGCCTTCGTCGTCATCGCAGCGCCTCACGCCCAGGCAGCTAATTTATCGCCCTTCACGCCCTTCGGCGTCCGCGGCGTCTGCAGCGGGGCGGCTATCGTCTTCTTCTCGTACATGGGCTTCGACGCCGTCGCAACGTCAGCCGAAGAATGTAAGTGCCCGTCACGTGACCTGCCAATCGGCATCATCTCCTCCATCGTCATCTGTATGACCTTGTACATTGCCGTATCCCTGTCGCTGACAGCTGCCATCAATTACACCCAGCTCGATACACCGGAACCGGTTGCCTATGCCCTGCGTCTCCTCGGCTGGCCCGGCATGGCTAACCTCATCGCCGTCGGCGTCCTGGCCGGTATCATCACGACGCTCATCGTCTATCTCTTCGGTCAGTCCCGCGTCTTCTTTGCCGTATCCCGCGACGGCATGCTGCCGCAGAAGCTCTGCAAGATTCATCCGACCTTCCACACACCGTATTTGATCACCATTTGGGGTTCCATCCTCATCGCCGTCATTTCCGGCTTCGTCCCGCTCATGCACATCGTCGAATTGTCCAATACAGGGACCTTGGCCGTCTTCCTGGTCAACTTCATCGGCATCGTCGTCATGCGCCGCAAACACCCGGAAATCCCGCGGAAATTCCATTGCCCCCTGCTCTACCTCATCGCTCCCGTCGGCATCATCGTCTGCTTCTACCTCATCTATGAACTGTCGACACTGACCCATATCCTGTTCGCAGGCTGGATTCTCTTAGGCCTCATCGTCTACTACGCCTACAGCCGTAAACACAGCATTGTAAGAGAATAAAGGGAAGTGAAAAAGGAGCTGTCGCATCGCGGCAGCTCCTTTTTGAGTGGCTAGTGGCTAGTTGTTAGTGGCTGGTTTTAAATTTAAAGCTATTACATCAAACATCATACCATTTCCATCGCCTGTATGCGATATCGTAGGGGACGTCCTGATAAGGCGTCCCGTTGTGGGAATCCCGTAAAATGCTGTTTGGAGAAAACGCCATTCGCAGGCCCGCAGACCGCAGTTCGCAAAACCATGCCTCATTAACCCGTTACGTATATCATCGACTGTTCGCTACGGGCCGCCTTACCCGGCCGGCCCCTACGCAGGCCCCGGTCGGGGCATTTTTTACGAGCTGAGGGGTACTCGAAGCGATGTTATCAGTTTGAGATTGTCGCCGCACAACCGCATCCGTAGGAGCAAGCCCAGCGGGAGGCCCGCTACGCGCTGAGGGTTTCCCGAAGCGTCGTTGTCAGTTTGAATCTGTCGCGGCGCAGCCGCATCTGAATCCGAGCGAACCGCGGCCTGCGAACTGCATCTCATCTATATTTTAATGGTGGAAGTCCGTGCGATGTGTTGCTTCTACGTGGTCAGCAAAGGATGTTTCTTTTTCCTGTTTGGCAAAGCCCTTCAACATCCAGGCCATGTTGCGGCCGATGTTGCGCATGGTCTGCATCCCTTCCAAATCTTTGCGCACTTCGTCCGGCGTCATGCCATGGACCATGTTCCAATATGTCGAGGTAACGATGGGCATGCTGGCAATGCCGAAATATTTCTGAATGACATCGACAGCGGCCGTGGTACCGCCGCGGCGGGCCGATGCAATCGCTGCGCCAGGTTTACCGGCAAAGACCGGGTAGAGCTCGCCTACAGCCGACGAATAGAAGACGCGATTCAGGAAAGACAGGATCTGTCCACTCGGGTGGGCAAAATAGACCGGCGTCCCGAAGACGAAGCCATCAGCTTCCTTCGCCTTTTCCAAGAAGCGGTTGACGGTATCATCATTGTCATCCTTAAAGATACAGCCCTTACCCTGGCATTTATTACAGCCGATGCAGTCGCGGATCGGCCGGGGCCCTAACTGGAAAATTTCATAATCGATACCACATCCTTTTGAAAGAAATGGAAGCCGACGGCATTCTCTATAGAAAAGAATATCCCCAGGTACCGCCAAAGGTCGAATATGGACTAACGGAACTGGGGAAATCTTTGATGCCTATTCTACATGAAGTTTGTACGTGGGGACAGGATCACTACGTTCAGCGCTGAATTCCGAAAGCCTGGAATCCGGGATAGATGCCCTGGCCGCGCAATTCGTCTTCAATCTGCAAGAGACGGTTGTATTTCGCTACGCGTTCGCTGCGGTTCGGCGCACCGCTCTTGATCTGAGCCGTATTCGAGGCGACGGCCAGGTCGGCAATGGATGTATCTTCTGTTTCACCGGAACGGTGAGAAACGATGGCCCGATAGCCGGCACGGTGCGCCATCTTGATGGCTTCCAGCGTTTCCGATACGGAGCCAATCTGATTGAGCTTGATGAGGATGGCATTGCCGCAGCCCTGGGCAATCCCTTTGGCCAAACGCTTCGTGTTGGTTACGAATAAATCGTCGCCCACGAGCTGTACGCGCTGGCCCAAGGCTTTCGTCAAGGCCGTCCAGCCATCCCAGTCTTCTTCATCCAAGCCGTCTTCGATGGAATAAATGGGATAAGCCTGGGACAATTTCTGCCAGTGGGCGATGAGTTCGTCCGTCGTAAAGGACTGGCCACTCTTGGGCAGAACGTAAACGCCCGGTTTGGGCCCCTTCCATTCGCTGGCAGCGGCATCGAGGGCCAGGACGAAATCCTTGCCCGGTTCATAGCCGGCTTTTTCAATGGCCTGAAGGATATATTGGATAGCTTCTTCGTCGCTGGCCAAATCAGGAGCAAAGCCGCCTTCGTCACCGACGGAAGTAGCCAGCCCCTTGGCTTTCAAGAGACCGGCCAGGGCATGATAGACTTCGGAGCACCAGCGCAGGCCTTCCCGGAAGGAAGGAGCGCCTGCCGGCATGATCATGAATTCCTGGACATCGACGGTATTGGCAGCATGAGCCCCGCCGTTGAGGATATTCATCATCGGGACGGGCAGATAATTACCATTGACGCCGCCGAGGAAACGATAGAGGGGAATCCCCAGGGACGCAGCTGCCGCACGGGCGCAGGCCAGCGATACGGCTAAGATGGCATTGGCACCGAGCCGCGATTTATCTTCCGTCCCATCGGCACGAATCATCAGGTTGTCGATACCGTAAGTATCAAAAGGATTCTGCCCTCTCAAGACATCCTGTAAAACTGTATTGACATGATTGACGGCCTGGCTAACGCCTTTGCCGCCAAAGCGCTGAGCATCGCCATCGCGCAATTCCAGGGCTTCAAACTGCCCCGTCGAAGCGCCGCTGGGAGCCGCGCTGCGGCCCAAAGTCCCATCGGATAACAACACATCGGCCTGTACCGTAGGATTACCCCGCGAATCAAGGATTTCCCGGCCAACGACTTGTTCAATACGGATATCTTTCATAGTAAAACCTCCCCTGTCGAAAGTAATATATAGCGAATACCATAATTTCAGTATCTTTACAGCTATATTATACAATATTAGTCTCCTTTCGCATAATGCTTTATGAGAATCGCTGTTATTATAATTGAGTATGTTCGCAGGCCGCCGGTCGCAGTTAGCGGTTAGCGGTCAGCAGTTAGCCGTTAGCAACGGCCGTCCCACGAGCCACGAACCACTAGCCACTATTTTCCCACCTCTCCTGCCGAATCGAGGCGGTCCACTGGACCGCTTTCGTAGGGGACGTCCTGTCAAGGCGTCCCGCTACGCGCTGAGGGTTTCCCGAAGCGTCGTTGTCAGTTTGAGTCTGTCGCGGCGGAACGCCGCATCTGAATCCGAGAAAAAAGCCGTGGCTCGTTGCTCGTGATTCGTGGCTCGTAAAACCATGCCTCATGGACCTGTTATGTATATCACCATTTATTCGCGGCGGGCCGCCCTTTGGGACGGCCCCTACGCAGGCCCCGGTCGGGGCGTTTTTACGAGCTGAGGGTTACGCGAAGCGATGTTGTCAGTTTGAGTCTGTCGCCGCGCAGCGGCATCTGAGTCCGAGCCCGTCATGTATGGCGTGTACATCACATTTCAGGCGGGCCGCCCTTTGGGACGGCCCCTACGAATAGCAAAAAAGCACTGGAATTTTCCAGTGCTTTTTTCTTAATCAGCGGCTTCCTATCCTCCCAGGGGGCCTCCCCCCAAGTACTTTCGGCGTTTGCGGGCTTAACTGCTGTGTTCGGCATGGGAACAGGTGGATCCCCGCAGCTATCGCCACTGAATTATGTTATTCAGGCGTCGGACAAGTCCGACGTAAGCGATTCACACAGTTTTGCGTGTCGTCTCCGACTCCTTCAAAACTGGTTCTCTGCTTATCGTATCCTGACAACTGCATAAAAATGTTTCATACATCCAACGAACTAT
>NZ_JBBMEU010000033.1:0-26762 GCF_040096415.1 Megasphaera intestinihominis | reverse complement strand
TCAATCTCGAAATCTGGCGAAATGCCCTCGATGGCAGTAATGACTGGCTGGCTGTTCGCCATGGTCCAGTTGACTTTTGTGATGGCAAAAAGCGGATTGCCCGCGAAATCGTCCTGCCCGGCCACGGTATCCGTAGACGGTACTAAGGTCATGCCTTTCAAATCGCCCATTTTTTCACCCGTCGATACGGACGAGACGTCAGTATGGTAGAACCGCGTCCACCCATTCCACGGTTTACGCGTAATAGTATACCAGCGGTCAACCAGCGCTGTCAGTGTCGCGCTGTCTGCCGTTTCTGCACCATTTTGAATAAACCAGGCTTTTTGTACGGCTTCATATTTTTCTTTTGTTCCATCCAACAACGTTACGATGTAGTTATCCAGGCTACCATTATCTTTCCACGTCGATTGTGCAATTTTATCGAGCGAATCGGCCATGATTTGCATATACTCTGTCTGCTTTTTCTGTTCGGACAAAACAGGTACTCTTTGTGAGTCAGTCAGTGTTATTGTTGCCATTATTCAGTCACCTCTACAAATATTTTTTCGCACAAACACCCGTCGCTATCTAGATAGTAAACAGGGGTGTTTATTTCTTCTACTTCACTTTTCAGCGAGTCTACGTTGGTATTGAGATTGTCGATAGCTGTCTTCATCGTCGTGATGATTTCTTTCACGGTTTTAGTCAAATCTATTGCGACATTACTCATTTCTTTTAATCACCTCGTGTTCTTAACGTGCTCTTTACAGTCAATGATAAAGAGCCGGTAAGCGGCTAGGTTACGCCATGCATCGCTGTTCTTAATGTGTTCTTTATGCTAAATACCATGAAAATGGCTTAACCATGCCGTTTGTTAGGTCATGTACGGCGCCAGTTCTTCTTCATTCTTGCAATTATTGATAGCGTCACGGATACCCATGAACCACTCGTAAGCCGCAAGCTGTTGCGCTCTGGCGGCTTCTCCGGCTTTCATCAGCTGTTCTTTCGTTACATCAGCCAATACGATACTATTAGACGAGTCCCGCACCTTATACGGCCCTTTATCGCTAATCAAGGTAAGGGTAATCTGCCATTCGCGCTGGCTGTTTTCGTCGGTGCTGAATTGCAGGTCATCTACCGTGACAGGGGCTTCCTTCTTCGCAAGGTACTTGCTGTACTGCACATTAAGCGCCTGTGTCTTTAATTCGCTGAGCGTGGGCGGTACATATTCCCGCTTCGCTTTGGCTTCGATATAGGCCGTCACGTTGTCGATATAGCCGTCATATTCGGCGCTAGGATAATCTTTAAAATCATCATCCACAAGGCACTGTTTCTGGGTGTCGTCGTAAATGACTTTGGCAGGCAGGCTGGAAAGGCCGCTGTCTGCCTTGAAATTATCTGCAGTATCGGTGTACTGCTCATTGTCCTTGATGATAAGGACGTCATTATCTAAAATCTGAAAAGCTCTCATAAAATATCCTTTCTCTACCGATGAACTAGCGAACCATTCGCACGGCAATTCATGTTCCACGGCTTCCCTTGTGGGCACATGGTCAAGTACATCTGAACAGGGCGTCAGCAACTCGCCGAATAACTCATTAAGCGGTATCATCAGTGGTTCAGACTGGAACGGTGATACCCATAGTGGTTCTAATGGGAACAACACGCCGAAAACCATCACTATCAACGCCACACATTCCCATAGCATTCCCATCAGTTCCACGGGTAGCAATGCCAGCCATGAAAACCGCCAGCCCTACACCGTCGTGAATAGGTGGAAAAGGACCGCTTAGGCCGTGCGCTTCCATCTGTTAATGACTTGATATGGAGGCCTGTTTTCATGGCTTACGTTACCGCCTGTACTGGCAATCGTGATACTGTGTGTATGATACCCGTTATCACTTGTATTCCTAGTGGACCAATAGTTATTACCGCCATCACCAGCATTTTGGTCTTGGCCTTGCGTGATGGACCAAAATAAATGGTTGTGTTGGCCATCGGCGCTAACACTAGCTGTATGACCATGCGCGGCTAATTCCTCGGTAGAGAGTTGGTGTTTCGCTTCCCCGCCTGTATCGCCAAGGTTGTAAGTATACGTCGTACCGCTTTCGGCATAACTGCCAGCGGCTACCAGCACGCGGCCTGCATCCATCTTGACCCATGTCGTACCAGCCCATAAGGTATTGGGGTCGTCGGTCGTCGTGGTTTCCCAGATACTGCCGACAGGATGGACGATGTCGATGACTTCTTTAACAGTACGTTGCTGTACCTTCTTCCATGTGCCATCTGCCGACAGGTAGTAGTCGGTCTGCGTCCCTTTGTCCGGGGCTGGGACAAGGCCAGCCGCGCCGGCGGCGGTAGAGGTGGCCCCCTTGAAATTCGTAATACTCTTCACGCCGGTAGTGACGGCGTTATCGACGTAAGATTTAGACGGTACCAATTCCCACGTTACCGGGCTTGTAGATGTCAATTTATAGATATTGTTGCTGTCGTCGGTACGCATACACTGCATCCCGACAGCAAGGTTCGTCGTTGGGAACGCCGTGCCGGAGAACGTACTGGCTACGGACTGAATGTTCTTGTCCGCTTTCTCCAGATACGTATTACAGGCGTCCGTCGTGACCAGTTCGTTATATTCCTGCATATTACCATCCTTTCGCAACCCACGAGACGATACCCGTTGTACGGTTGCCGGAACTATTCAGTAATTCGATTTCAAAGTAGCGCCCTTTGTCGTCCTGCCCGTCGGTCGTGAGGATATTCGGTACGGGCGTCGTCGTGCCCGTTCCGCCCTTGACCATGGCGTTGACTTCCGGGGCGTTATAGTAATGCTTGTTGTAATAGGCCTTCGTCGCCGCTGTCGTATCCTTGATTTCAAGCTGCCCCTTATCATCGGTATCGTCGATATCAACGTGCGGCGATACATCGTACAACAAAGGCTGTGCCTGCGTGGCCTTGCTGACCACACGGAGCCGCAAGAGGGCCTTTTCGTATTCATAGTCCCCTACGTTGAAATCCGTGAACTGCTCATGCAGCGGTGGGGTATCCGACATAGCCAGGAAGTCGTCTGCCTCCCGGAATGAGGAAATGGCCTGTACCGACTCGATATAGCCGTTACTAGCCCTTACGAATGCGTCGTACAAGGCAATATCTTCGGCCGAGTTCTTTCCTATATCCCTTGTAAGGCCGTCGCCGATACGGGCCAAATCCTCGAATCCACGGATGAAAACCATATCCCGGTTAAAGGACTCGTCGGTTTCCACGGCTTCATGCAGAGTGCGTTCGAGTTTCACTAGCCGTTTGTCGGCGATGGCGATACGATCATCACGAATCGCGTAGATATTCCGGTACACCTTATCGAGTGTTTTCAGCTCTTCCTGGAAGGTTTGTACGGCCTGCCATATCTTTTTATAGCCGTCCCGTACATGGAACTCATCGAACTGCGCCGACGCGGCATGTTTGGTGATGTAGTCCATGGCCTTTACCTGTTCACGCGCCAATGCGCGCATATCATTCCGCCATTCGTCCATGATATGCAGTCCGTCATACAGCTCATGTTCTATAGCCTGCCGTTTATTCTCGATAACAGCAAGGTCTTCCCCTTTATTCAATTGGGATGCTTTACGCAATGAATCCAGCAACCAGACGGTTTCCTTATTCGTCGCGCTGTACACGACTTTGCCAAAACCATCAAGGAGCTTGCTGGCACGGTCATCCGACAGTGTAAATGTCACATCATCCAGGTTGTACAGCGTGATTGTTTTGGCAATATCCATAGGCGTTACGACAAGGTGAACTGGAAGGTCGTTGTCATGGTATCGTCAGCGGCTTTGTTGATGACGTCGAATACGACGCGGTCGAGGAACGTGCCACCACTTGCAGCGTTGCAGATACCGGCTTCCGTGATGGCGCCGGTCGCTTCCCCGGCGTCAAAGGTCGTCGTCAGTGTAAAGACTTTCGTGCCGGAACTATGAGCGTAGCTGGCCGCTTTCCGCTTGATTTCCGTAACCAATGCAGTCTGTGTAGCGTCAACGGCGGTCGTGCCTGTGCCAACTGCCGTATACCCCATGACGGCCGGGCGCGTCGGGTTGGCCATAGCGGCGCAGATATAGTCAAACCCGCCGTTCAAGATAAGGTTGTCTTTATGGCGGGTTTCTACGTCGCCGTTGGCGTGATGGATGACAACGTTCAAAGAGCCTTTGATTTTCATTTCGTCTTTATTCATGTGCTTTTACTCCTTTGGGTTAAAGAAAATACGATCAAATGCAGTGCATGGCGGAATGAATGCCTTTATGTATTTGGTCGTATCAAGGTCGAATTCGCGGATAAAAAAAAGCCGCTTGTCGGCGCTCTGTGCGAGTCCGAAAAACAGCCAGTCCCTATCTGCGGTATCAATTTGTAAGCTGAGTATCCGTTCATTCACGGTATCCCGTACATAGAACGAGTCAGTCCGCTTGTCATAGCCGATATACAGCGTAATATCGCGCCATATGCCGTCAGCACCTAAATGCTGTGCTTCGTAGCTGTCGACGGTGAAAGTCATATCCTTGACAGCGATGTAGTCCGCTTGGTTCGGCTTATTTCCGCGCATCTCTGCAATGAAGCAGTCCGTGAGCGGAGCCGTCTTCTTGAACCAGAATCCGATTGAGAACGTTTCGGGGATACTGCATGAGTATTCCAGCTGGCCTACATCGGTGATGAGTGCGCCGTCGTTCCAGCGTACCGGGGCATAACTTGTGTTCTTCTCCGTCAGCAGTGTGCCGCCCGTGGCCGTGCTTGTGCCGTCGATGACAGCATCAAAGGTATCATCGGTTTTGCCGGTATACCGGGCTATCTGCTTTTTAAGCTCTACGCCGTCCAGGTCGCCCAGGATACCGCATACCAGGATGTGCGACGCCTCGTAACTATCAACGGTGAAAGTCATGTCGCATACACGAAGCGTCTGCTCCGTAACGGCGTTGATTTTGCAGTCAATCCAGTTACGGGCCTTTATCTTCTGCGGCAACGATACTTTCATGAGGTATTCGCCGTTGAAGGATTCCTTTTCCAGCCGCAAGCCTTCCATGGCCGCGTTGTAGTGCATGTTCGTCTTTATCCCGCTATAGCCCAGCTTGTATTGGTTATAGTCGAGGATGACGTTCTTATTGATTTCCGGGTCGCTGGAGAGGTAATACCAGGCCGCATCCACGGAATAGTTGCCGTGGTCGTCGACGGCCTTTATCATGAAGTAATAGTTCCCTTCGTTCGGCCGGATATAGCGATATTTGTTGACCTTCGAGCGGAAGATTTCCGTGCCCTGCTCCCATTCCTGCGTCTGCCCGACGTTCACGACGTACTTGATATTGTAAATAGATAAAGCATCCCAGTAGAAATACAGGTTGGCCCCGTTCTTTTCTACCCAGAAGCCTGTGACGTTCGGGACAAAACAGGACAGGTAGGCACGTTCACCTTCTCCGAATTGGTCGTAATAGGCTATATACAACTCTTTGATATCTGTGTTCGGATACAAGAAGACGTTATCCACGGCCTGATACTTCACGCCGTCAATGTATAGGTTAGCGCCGATACAGTTAGACGGTATCTCCAGGAAGGTAATGAGTGTCCCTTCGTTGTTCTTGGTAAAGGATATGTCAGACGGTGCGGACGGCCTTCGCTTGTTATACGTGATTGTCCGGCCGTTTGATACCTTGCCGTGCTTGCTGATGGCGAACAGGTATATCTTGCCGCTGGCCGTCGTGGGGATAGACAGGCTGGATGTAGCCACGGTCTTTTCCAGCAGGCCATAGGCGTTGCCGACGTCGGCATTGGTGCGGACTTCGTAGTAAGCCAGGTCGGCGTCGTCGACGGCGTCCCAGTTGAGTACCCCGCCCAGCCGGTCGAATGTCAGCGTGAAGTTCCGCGGTATGGGGAAGTCGCCTTTGTTCGAGGCATCTACATCGTCTGCCGTAAATCCATTAGCTACGTTGACCTGCTCATTAACGGATTTCAGGTACTTCCGCAAGAGGGATATAAGCTGTCTTCCGTCGCCCTGGATAGCGGTCGGAAGGTCTGGGAATGTCAGTGCTTGTTTCTTGTATTCTGCCATAGCATCAACTCATTCCTGTGCTGATTGCCTGCTGTAAAGCATTGACGATATTCGTATCCTGGCTTATGTCATACTCGTTTTCATTGAGCGCCAGGAGGACCGCCGACTTGACGATGATATCGTTGATGGCGTCGTGGTTGAATGGCAGCTCTTTCGTCGTGCTTTCGATAAGGGCAGGCGTTGCAAAATATCTGAATTTGACGGCTGTTACGTCGGGGTCGGTGATATGCACAGTCCCGGCTGTCATGGACAGGGGATACGTCCCGCAAGCGCTCATGTAGTTTTTCGGGATGGAATCGCCGTCCCTCATGGTCGTTTCTTCTACGAGTACCGGCCATTTAGCCCCAATGAGCAGGCTTGCCACCTGTTGCGTAGCGGTATTGAGGAATTGTAAGCAACGTTCGTCACTGTATTCCTTGCTAATGTCATGCGTTTCCTGCCGGATACGGGTAATGGCGTCTTCTACTTCCATTCAGTCACCCCCTAGCAGATGAACGGCATACGCTTTTCTGTGTTGGCGTATTTCCGCATAGGTACGACATTGGCCAGGGCCGCTTCCACGGCCTGTTGCATGGTATCGCCGTCCGGTGTCTGTGTGAGGACCATACAGGCCAGCTTGCACAAGGAATCAAGGAAGACGGCTGGCAGGTCGATTTTCCCGGTATCGAGGTCAGTGATACTAAGGAACGCGGCGTTATAGAGCATGTCTACGTCTTTCACCCCGGCATAGAGCTTGTTGTTGAATATCTTGTATTCATCCCAGCGCGGCGGCCGGATAGCGTCTCCTGGATGAAGGTCGCGCCCGTGGCCGTCAACGATACGGACGAGAGTAAGGAAGTCGTCGGGCAGATCTACACCGGTAATCGGCATGTCGATATGCTCTTTCGGCGTCGGCGTTACAGCCGTTCCGTCGGACGGGCCCGTCGATAGACTGGCGTTATACTCGTCAATCTCCGCGTTCATGTCGTCCTGCCGGTAGTGCTGGACCTTTTCGAGGAAGTCGCTGTTGATGTAGTACTGATTGACGTAACGCAATACTTCGTTGATGGCCTGGAGAATGTCATAGTCGCTGTACTGGACTTCGTTGTTATCCCCCAGTTTATAGCGGATGAGCTGTTTGAGTGATTTCGCGGTAATCATCCCAGCAACACCGCCCCACGCCACGTACGTTTCTTGTGGTTGACGGCGAACTGCTTCCATACACTAAAGAATTTCTGGATGTAGTACTGATATTTTGCCTGGTTCCCTTCGAGTTCAGCCCGTTTCGCGCAGATGAGCCACGGGTCGGATCCCCAGAATTCCGGCGGGATAAAGCCCATGAGCTGAATCCGTTCGTTCTTATCGCCGGCCCAGCCGCCGTTGTCAATCTCATTGACGCGCCGGGCCGCATCCACGGCACTCGATACGTCGACAGTGTTTCGCAAACAGATTTCGTCGCCGTTCTGGTAAATCTTCTGTTTCGTTATCATGCAGAGTCACCACCTTTTATATAAAAAGAAGGGGCGTCATGAACCCCTTCTCTTATGGAATTGACTATCGCTTAATGTCAACGATGGAGCAGGACGCTTTCGGCTGTGTGCCTTTGAGGCCCAGGCTGGCTTCGATGACGAATTTTTCGTACGTGCCGTCTTTACTGAGTTTTTCGGGCGATACTTCGTGCGGTTTGTCGAGGTACTTCATATCCCAGTAAGACAGGTCGAGGATGTCGATACGGTTGTCCGGGTAGATAGGGTGGACGTTGGCGTTGATAAGGCCAAAGGCGCCCTGGTAGGACGTGGCGAATTCCGTGGCATCGGCTTTTTCATTGCCTTTGCGCGTAGACGTCATAGTAGCCAGGACGAGCTTGATGAATTCACGGTACTTACTGGACGACATATACGCCTGCGTAGGATGGCCGCCGCGTTTGGACGTCATTTCCATAGCGTTATTGATGTCGTCGAGGGTGTACGTGCGTTTCTTGCCTAAAGAGAGGACGTTGTTCGTTACAATCTTGACGTTCGTGCCAGCGGCCGACAGGGTGGCCTGGTCGTCTTCGATGTTTTCGATAGCGCCTTTCTGCGTATCAAAGATGGTCAGCTTCTTGCTGTTGACGCTGTCTACGCGTACGTAGTAGTAGAGGCCGTCTTTAAGGCCCGTCGGCATGGTGTCAGCGATAAAGTAGCAGATATCGCCGGTAGCCAGGTGTGTTTCCGTGGACGACGTGATAGTGTTATCCGTAGTGGAAACAGTGACGTCGATGAGGTTCTGCTGCATGAAGAACGGTACGCCGCCGGAACGGGGCTGTACCGTGGTCGAACCGTCGACTTTATTCGTGGAGTTGACGAGCATGTATTCAATATCCTGTGCCAGGCCCGTATAAGCATCGTAACGGAGGTCCGCAAGTTCGGAGCCGTGTTCGTTCTGATAGGCTTTCTGGACTTTGTTCTGTGCGTCGGATACCATGCCGGTCTTCTGGAAGAACTGGACGTTGTTCGACAAGCCTTCGATGGAGCCGCCCGGCTGGAACTTATAGTCTTCCATTTCGAGGTGGGCGTTATCCTGCGGCGGGAACAAACCTTTCGTCATCCAGGAAAAGTTCATGGCTTTTGCCGGTTCGGAGTCGCCGAATTTAGAATAGAACAAGGTAAGTTCCGGGGTAATATTGGTAAGGATAGGGCTGATATCCTCTGCATGGCCAATAGCGTCGTAGGTGTACGACTGGTTGGTCGATTTATTCAAGTTTCTCTGTACATCATATGCCATATGTTTTCATCTCTCCTTTATCTGCCGCTGAGGCCTGCGATGAACGCGCGGCGTTCGCGGACTGTCATATTTCGCATCTGCGTAAAATCAATGGGTTTGGCCGGTGCTTTCGCGCCCGTGCCAGGCTGTTCGACTTTCGGGACCGGTACTTTCTTCGGCTGCTTCGTCAGATCATTCGCTTTTGCGTAGTATGCCGTGCGGCATTTGTCGTAGTAGCCTTCGAGCACCTTGCACTGCGTGGGGTTGATATTCCCGTCCTGGAGGGCTTTGATAGCATCCCCGATGACAGCGGCGTCTTTATACGGCATTGTCTGATAATAACTGTCCATTAGCTGATTAATGTCGGCAAAATGAGGTTCTTCGGCCTGTTTCTGCTGCGTAAAATCGACAATACTCTGATAAATGGCCCGCTGTTCGTTCTGTGCGGCCTGCGTCCGCATCTGCTGCTGCTTGATAGCGCCAATAAGCTGCTCCTTGTAGTAGGATTTGGCTGTATTGAAATGCGCTACCTTCTGTTTCACGGCGTCGTCGTCGGAGTATTCGGCGGTATCAATATCGTCCTGCGTAATACCAAGGGCCTTCATGGCCTGGTCAGTCGCGGCCTTATCAATATCGGCGAACATCCGCTTTTGCTGTTCCAACTGCTGTTGCTGGGCCTGCATCTGCAGGGACTGCTGCTGTTGCTGGTACTGCTGGTGACGGCGTGCCTGTTCCTGCTGGTACTGTGCATATTGCAGTTGATACTGCTGGGGGATACGGCTTTCATTGACGTTCCCCTGTGCAATAGCGGTATTCAGTTCGTCCAGCGTGTACGGTTCGGTGTGGATGAGCGGTTCGGGCTGTTTTTCGGCAGCTGGTTCGGTTGCCGCCGGTTCGGCTGGTTTCGTTTCCGTCGGTTCGGTTGGTTCCGCGGGCTGGGATTCCGGCTCATCCTGTGCAGGCGGTTCGTCTGTCTTTGTTTCTACTGGTTCCGTCGGCTCGGATTTCGCGGCGGAAATGCGCTTCCTGCCGGTGCGCGGGTCTGTCACGAGATACAAAGACTCCGGCTGTGATTCCTGGGCGGCGCCCGCGACGTTTCCGTTGGTAGTTGTTGCTGTGGATACATCTGTCGTTTCTCCTTCTGCAAACAACTGTAAATTAAAGTCAATCACGTCTATTCTCCTTTCTGGTTGCGCTTTTGCTTTGCAATATCAATGATTCCTGTCATGTAGTGGTACAGCCTCATAGCGGCCCGGTAGTCGCGTTTCACGTCGTCAGCGGGCTTCGTGGGGCTGTCCAGGTCCTTTAGGGCTGTCTGCTCTTCAATTTTCAGCCAGTCGTCAAGGAAGGCTTTGAGGTCCTCCGCCTGCTGGCCCTTCGTGATGAGGTCCGCTAAATATCGCTTCTGGGCCGCTTCATCGCCGTTCCGCATGGTATCGAGTAAGGTCTTTAGTTTACTGTCCATTCATGGGGCCTCCTTGCTGGGGTACTTGCGGGGCTTGCGGTTCCGGCTGTGCCGGTGGGGCTTGCGGCGTCATCTGTGCCAGCTGGTCCCGTGCGATTTTCTCGATCATGGCCTGTGGGCTGGTGTTGCCTGCCGTCCGGGTGTTGATGACATTCACCTGTGCGTCAAGCGGCAAATCGTTCATGTTCGCCCGGATAGACGGGATGGACGCCACGGCGGCCTTGCCTTCGTAGTCGGCCTGCTTCAAAGTGAGCTGTTTCTGCAAATCCATGGCTTCCTGCGCTTGTGCAGTCTGTACAGCCTGCTGGGCTTGCTGTGCCTGCATCTGCTGGGCTTCCTGCGAATCCGGGTCCAGCAAAATGCCCTGCGTATTCTTGAGGCCCATTTCTTCCAGGAGCGCCGTGCCTGCGGCGTAATAGCTCTTGGGAGTCGCTACGCCTGCCTGTGACAGTACAGGATATACGTTGCTAAGGAGCATCATATAGCTCTGTATCCGTGCTTCCTTCGTACCGGCGCCGTTACCGACGTTGATGATGAGGTCGTAGTCGATATCAAGGTCTTCGCTCTTAATGGAGACTTCCTCGTCTTTAAAGCGGAAGGTCTGCACCGGTTCGCCGTACTTCTTGTTGAGCAGGATAAGGAAGCGGACCATTGGCACTATCCAATTTTCCGCGAACAGCCTGGCAATCAACCGTATGCGCTTATCTGACTGGCCGAGAATGGCCGTGATACCCGTGGCCGTACTGTTGAGAGAGTTGGCGTCTAAGCCCTGGTTGTACTTCGTACTGCCGGTACGGTTTTCCAGCTCGCTTTCGGCGTAGTTGACCAAGTCCATCGTGAGCGGTGAGATATTCGCCGGCGGCGGGTTCGCTATAGCTGCGTTCGGGTCGCCCTTAATCGGGACGTACTCATCGCCGTTAAGCAGGGCGTCCATATCCATTACCGCCGTATAGTCGATAAACTTCTGCTGGTCGTTGTTTTTCGCAACGTTGATGACAATCTGCTTGATAAGTGCTGTCTTTAAGTCCTGTAAGCCTTCTACTTGCTCTGCCAGGGCCATGTCGGCGAATATCTTGCGGCTTTCGCGTACGCTCCCCATCGCAAAGAAGGGAGCAATATCGAACTCGTTGGTTTGGATAGACAGCGGCGTATCACCGACACAATGAACAATCAAATGCTCGTAGATGCCGTCGTCGTTGTAGTCCACGTCTACATAGCACTCGTACAGCTCGACGTCCTTAGACGCATTATCGCCGTCATTCGGCCGCATGTGGTCGTCGGACAGCTCTTTGTTGATGTACTCGTCAGCAGAGGTGTACTTCGTATCGCCTGACGCTTCCAGCGCTTCATCGACGTTTTGATAAGTCCCGTCCTGCTCTTTACGCTTGAGATAGTCGCCTTTCACAATCTTCCGATGTGCCACGAATTTGCACTTTTGAAGTGTGCTGGCTTCCGGCGTGAAGCGTAATTCTGTGGGCGGTACATACTCGACGACAGGATAATTGGCCGTGACTTTGACGTGGTCGAACTGCACTTCATACAGATCCGGCGTGTCTTTCAGCTGCTTGACTTTCTGTATCTCTATTTCGCCCGACAACGACGCCTGCGTGAGCATCATCGCTTGTTGCATATCGTTCACGTCGAACATGAGCTTGTAACGCGTGCGGTCTTCATCCCGCTTCCACCATACTTTAGCAACGCCTAGATTCGTCCCCAATGCGTCGTCGATGACGTCATTCACAAGGGACGTATAGTTGTTCTTGCGGGTAAGCTGGTATTCGACAAGGTGCTGTATATTCGTGGCCGTGTCGTCGTTTTGGATGGTACTGCCAGCGATAGTAACCGGCGATTCGTTGCCGATGAAGACTTCTACAAGGCTGGGCTTCATCCACTCAATGATGTTACTGAAGTCCATGCTGACGAATTTGCTCTTTTTAGACAAGTTCGGCAACTTCTTTTCGTATAAGTCCTGGTTGCCGTTGCGTAACTTGCGGCGGTGTATCAGTTTCGGTTCGACAGTGCCCTCGTAGTATTTCTTTGCGACGTCGATACCGTCTTTGACGCTCATCATGATCTTCTTGATTTCGTCGTCGTTGAGCGTGTCCAGGGATACCGGCTGTTCTTCCGGCTCTGCCTGCTGTAACAGCCAGTCTGTCACGCTCATCTGCTGCGGAGCATCCCGGCCGAACAATCCGCCTGTGTCTTGTGCGGCGGACAGGCTCTGGTTTAAATCCTCCATCTCATCACCTCGATTGATAGCTAAATAAGGCCCTCAATAGGGCTATGTGGCAATGCGCGGGCTTGAACCGCGATAGCTTATAGCTGGTTTACTTTAACCTACATCGCCATGGGTGGCGGGGTCGTCAGCCCCGCCGATGATAGAAAGGAGCATATTACCGTGGAGTCGCCCTTGTCCGGTGCGGCGTTGCTACACGCGTTTACATGCACCCGGCCCGGTGCATCTTGCCACGGGTCATCTGCTTCCATTTGTCCGCCATGGACGTGTTGTCCCGGTAGAGCTTGGCACAAAGGTATGCCAGGCAGTCCATTAGATGGCTGTATTCGTTCTTTTCCGGCTCATCCAGCGTCCGCCCGGCTACGACTTTACGATGATACCCGCCCGTAAATGCTTCGATGAGCATCTGACAGCGCGGGTCTAGTTGCAAGAGCGGTTTGCCGTCGGGTGTAAGCGTCGTGAGATAGTATCGTACGGCTTCACTGCGGCCCGTCTGCGTGAGTTCGCCCGGTTCGACGATAATACCGTAACGGTCGCGTAAGATTTCGTTCGCAGTCTTTTCGTCGCTCTGTGCGCGCTGGTTGCCCGCCGGGTCGCCGACTGCCGTGTACTCGTACCCGCTGTAAAACGTCTGTAATTCCGCTTGTACGGCACGGCCGTGGGCCAACATCCCGCAATCCCATGATTGCAATTCAGATAAGATGAGCAACTGCCCTTTAGCCGTTGTCTGTGCAATGATGGTAGCCGGAGTGAGGCCATAGTCAAAGGACAAGAGGAGCGGCCGCCCTTCAATCGGGTGCAGCTCTTCGTTGGCTACGTGTCGGTTGTAATCAAATTCCGGATAGTATTTCGGTTCAGCCGATACCGTCCAGTTTATTTCATATTCACGTTCCCAGCCCTCGGTTGTCGTGCCCCTTTTTTCGTGTGCTTTCCATTCTTCACTGCGTTTGTTGGGGTCGGCAATGTAGTGTATACGTGCAATGTACACGCCGTTGCGCCGGTACTCATGCACTCCTTTCAGTACATCATGTGGTTCCTGCTCTTCTTCCGGCTCTCCTTCGTTTAATTGCCCAGTCACCAACTGACAGAAAAATCCCGGATTCGCTGACGAGTCAATGAAGATGCGGCCGCCGCCTTCAATCGTCGGGCGGAGTGAGTTCCATGTCGCTTGTGCAAAGTCCCAAAACGCCATTTCTGTGCAGTACACAACCGATGCGGTGTACTGTCGTAGCTGGTCGGCACCTTCTGCGACGGCTCGCAACTCGACGCCATTGGAGAATTTGATGTAGTCATAGCCCATCTTGGAGCGTGTCTTTCTCTCGACGGCGGGCCATTCGTGTGTTTTGGGAAGATGCTCGTAAAGAAACATGAAGCGGCTGTCCCCCAGCAGATAAGCGCTATCGTCGTATTTCTTAGACTGCACGAATATAGACAGGTTTTTCCCGAACATCGCGTAATGCAGGAGATTAGCCAGGCACCGCCACGTCATCATCATGCGTCGGCTCTTCGGGAAGGCCGCTACCTGCTCGCCATGGATAATCTGATCTACGCGGGCCAGGTAATCAAGCTTCGGGAAATGCTCGACAGCCCCGTTCTTCGCTTCGTTGACCGTGAAGCAACAGTCATTGATAAAAGCCGTCGGGTCGTTCTTCCAGACTTTCCACTCCATCAGCCGCATCAGCTCGACTTTCTCTTTCAAGCTCTTTTTGCTAGTTTTATTCGTTGTTTTTGTTGACTTCATTCTATCAGCCCCGGGTTAAGCCAGCCAAATGTGCATAATTATTACTTATCAAGGCCCTTTAGCTTGCTTTCAAGCTCTTTGATACGTGCGTCTACGTCGGCGTCTGTGAGCGTTTCGACTTTGACCGCCCCGCCGTCCGCGCCAGTGATAGCGTTTTCCACGCGGTCACGCCATTCCGCACGTTTCCGGTTCTTCAGCCAGAAAATTTGGGCCGTCGTGTTTGGCTGTACTTCTTTATGTACGACTTTCGTCACGACAAGCATATCGTCGCGCCGTTCTTCTGTGACTTCGTCGTATTTGTATCCCAGTGCCGATTTGAGCAGCGCGTTCTCTACCTGCCTATCAACAACGCCCTTTCCTTCTTTTAGGGCCTCCGAAATATCCGAATACTTCTTTTTCCACTCATAAAACGTTGAGTCGGTGATACCCATATTAGTGGCTATCTGCTCATCGCTAAGGCCGTCCCTGGCCCATCCTTGCAATCTAAGCAGGCCTTCTTTTGTCAACCATTCTTGATACTTACCTTTCGCCACTGTATCACCACCTTTTAACCGTATACTTAAAAAATTAAGGCCCTGTATGCCGTTCTAAGCGGCTTTTACAAGGCCTTGCATGTGTTTATATGTCCAATTCCCATTACTGCTTGTCGTGGACTGTCTTGATGTCATGCCACTTCCAGGACATTTCCAGGCAGTCCGTGCCGTGATACCACTTGACGTAGTACTGCCGTACCTCCAGGTAGCATATCAAGTCTTCGACAGCTTCGTCATCATAGCCCGTGGGCAATATGATCTGCACACTGGCCGCCCCTCTACGGGTAGCCTCATCTATTTTGTGCTGTGCGATAGCAAAGAGATTTATTTTGCTCAGTTGCTGTTGCTCCATTGCTGGCTTGATTTCTTCCATGGCTTCTTCTCCCGTATATGACAAGAGCCGCCAAAGCAGGAAGGCGGCCCAATGTCTATGTGTTTGTGTGTAAACCTTTTTACAGAGGTGTAACAGGATTGTGTGGACAGTGTGTGCGGCGGAGTGCTATAGCGCCATCTACTGCACTTCTCGCCGCCGTTTGTTGTCCGGTGGTTTTAGTTCTTTACGCTAAAACCTTACACTATTATTATACGTGTTTTTCATGGCGGTTATTCTTAGAATAAGCAAAAATGGCAAAAAAAAATAAGGACAGCTCATTTCGAGCTGCCCTTTTTGAGTTTCTTCCTGATTTCGTCGGCCTTTTCTTGCCGGTCTGCAAAGTATCTCCTCTCTGCTGCTTTTCTGGCCGCTTTAGCGTCATCAAGCTTGTCAAAGAATCCCAAATGAATTTGTCTTTTGCCTATGCTGATATAAGCCCGGTATCGGCCGTTTCTAAAAACAGACACTCCGGGGACTCCGGTGCCATTATTTACGTTAATTTTACGTCCAAATCCGGCGTATTTAATAGCTACGTGTTCCTGGTGTACTTTGGCCGTCAATTTACGTCCGTCTTTAAGCACCAGGCTGTCTCCCTCTTTCCGCTTACATCCGCACGAAAGAGATTTGCCCTGGAGCAAATTATAAACGTAAATCACTTTTTCTTTACCGCAAATACAGCGGCATCGTACATAATCATGCCGGGTCGCATCTGGTATCTCGATAACGGTCCAGTAGCCAAATTTAGTCCCAATTCTTATGTCGTCTTTCTTCATAGCCCTAAACTTTCTACAAGCGCCAACCGCTGGCCAGCTGTCAGTGCTTCGATTTTTCCCGACAGCTGCTTCCGATCATCATCGGATCCGGTGGTTGCATCCAGCACGTCAAGATGCAGGCCACGGATTTTGCGGCGGTCAATGACCGCGCCACAAAGTACCTCTCCCACAATCGCCAGCTCCGTGTCTGTCAGCTCTGGCAGGGTATCTAAATCAAGCATAATCTGATACCTTTCAACAATCTCCCCTAGCCGACGAGAAAAACCGCTTGTGCGGCGGCTGTCTCCGCGTGTTTCATCGGCGAGCCGTTCGAGCGGTTCGCTCATGTAAATTGTTCTTTTCATGCTTTTTCCTCCTTATTTAAAAGGCGGCCATTTCTGACCGCCTAACTATTTTACCACTCTTCGATATCGTCTTTGTATTCATCAACCCACGTTCCGGTAAAAATATCACGCAGGCTGGAAAAATCAAGTTCGTCCCACGTCATATCATTTTTTTCGCAGTAATCGTTGATGATGTCTGTGACATCTTCAGCGATGTTTTCAAAGAGGACATCATCATCGTCTTCCGTTTCTTCGATTTCGCGAAGAGCGGCGAGCCGGTGACTGCCGGTTACAAGGCCCAGATTCGTGTACAGAATCGGGGCGCCTTTCCAGCCGTTTGACAAGATAGATTTTTTTAACGCTTCTACCTTGTCATGATTTACATCATTGACCGTTGGTAGCGAGCTTATTTCGAAATATGTAGCCATGTTCTTTTCCTCCTTGCGGACTTCCCTGTCGGGTGCCGACTCAAGATTTATTTTGGAAGGTCTTGTTTTCCCCTTCCTTGATTATATTATAACACGTTTTATCATGTTGTCAACTGTATTTTTTAAGTTATTTTATTTCTTTCTGATTTCTATTGTGTAGCCGTACCGACTAACAATATCGTCTAATTCGATATACTTTATCGTAGCGTTCCTGGTCTTTGCGTTGAATGTCTGTTGCTTGAGTCCCTGTTCTTTGCAAAGTTCCGTTTCCGACTTGCCAATCTCGACAAGCCATTTCTTCCACATAATTTTAAATTCTTCTTTCGTCATGATGTTTTCTCCTTTCTGTTATCTATAGTATATATAACCGTGTTTAAAAAGTCAATAACCTTTAAAAATTTTTAAATAACTCTATTTTTACTGTTGACAAGTGGTTGAACTCGTGATATTATGTAGACAACAAAGGAAATGCAGTTACAGAGAGGAGAAAATATCATGACAATGTTAAAGAAAAACACCTACACTATCGACGGAGAAGAATTGCAGAAGAGAATCTCGAGTGAAATTGAATCGCTCAAGTACAACTACCGCGAATGGCGGTTAGCTGAACCTGGCTCGCATTATTCGGAAACCTGCTACACCCGTTACGAATGTAATTTAGCGGTTTTAAGAGCGCTGCTTCGTATCCAGGGATTAGACGGCACACAGGTGGCAATGATTATAAACAACATCAAGGATTTGGCAGAATACGACTCCATTAAATACAGAATTAGTGTCTTGGACGGAAAAATTGACGCCCTCGGAACAAAGATGTACGACATCGTCAAAACTTTCAAAGTAGAGGGCGACGGCGAAAGTGAAAAGCCGCGGTATTATGCAGTCAAAGCCCAGCGCGACGAATTAATCAAGCGCCGTAGCGCATTAATATGGAAAATCGCTAGATAGTATGTACGGGGGCCGCAAGGCCCCTAGAAAGGATGATACTATGAAGAAGGCTTATTATTTTTACTACATGCTCGAACGTCCCGTATCTATCGGTACTCAGCCCGATAAGTTCGTAAGCTTTACGGATGAACAGGGCGTGACGCCGTCTAATCATCACCATTGGGGCATTGTCTACTATGACCGCCCATTGAGTGATAAAGAAATGGATGACTATGAAATGGAATGCGGCGGCGTTACAGATAGTTTGCCGTGGTAGCATGGTATAATAACGACAGGAGGAGATATTATGACAATCGACGAATTTAGAATCAAATTGCAGAACATGACGAGTTGCGCAGACTGCCCGTACCCGGAATCTTGCGGCTTTCGGGATGACAACTGGCGGGACCGGGCTGACCACGTCGTCGGTCCGTGCGGCCAGCAACACTGCTGGTTAGAGGATGACGACGACTTTGCCGACGTCCGGATGCGTGATTTTCCTAAAGATTAGGAGGGATTTATATGAAATACGATGTAACCTTCTCTTGCGGTCATACGGGTACTGTCCAGATCTACGGCACGGCTGCCGAAAGAGAAAAAAAGATTGCCTGGTATGAAAATTACGCAGTCTGCCCAGACTGCTATGAAAAGGCCCGGCAGGAAGAAGTCGCAACAGCGGCTAAGCAGGCTAAAGCGGACGGCCTTCCGGCTCTTACCGGCAGTGAAAAGCAAATCCGGTGGGCTGAAAGTATCCGCAAGGAAAAGATGGCGGCCGCCCGTGAATGGCTGGCCCATTATCCAGGCGAACAAGCAGATAAATGCCTTGCCTGGTATGGAGGCCATGCCAGCGCGTCCTGGTGGATTGACCACCGCGACGAACGGCCCCAGCGGACAGCTAAACTGGGCGTCGCTGAGTGGAATAAATAGAGGTGGGGAGCATGGATTTTAAGGGGAATTTGAAACGTTTAAGAGAAAGTCGCGGCTTGACGAGGGTTGAAATAGCCAAACGGCTCAATATGACTCCAGCCGCTTACGGTGCTTACGAACTAGGAAAAAGAGAACCTAAATTTGATAAGTTGTGTGAAATTGCTGACCTTTTACATGCCTCAATAGATGACCTATTAGGGTATGTACCCCATAATGATGCAAACCGCATTGCAAAGATTGTAATAGAAATGGCGAATGGTCAGTCACCCCACGGCTAAAGCCGGGGGGCTTGTAGTTCGGTATTGCAGAGGTATTAACGTCTATTCGACTTCCTCACTCCGTCTACATCATATCGGGACACTGACGAGGCCCGTTTTTCTGCCAAGATTTACTCAGCAGAAGTTATTTCTTTGCGGATTCCGAATCGCGGATGTTCGTCTCCTGATACCCATAATGTTCCGAGGAACTGTATGTTCATAGCACCGATGCGGTCATCGTTTGAACGATAACCGCACTTGTCGCAGATATATTCATGGGTATCATGGTGGCGATTAGCCTTATGAATTCGTCCGCACTTAGGACAGCGTTGGCTGGTATACTTCGGAGAAACTTTCAGGACTTTGCTGCCAACAGCTTCGGCTTTATAGGTCAGGAACTGTTCGAGCTGATAGAAAGCCCATGAACGTTTCTCACGGTTCTGCTTCTTCGTACCGCTAAGGTTGGATTCTTCAAAGCTAACGCCAGTCAGGTCTTCAATTACGAACAAGGAGTTTGAACCGTACTTCTCTACGAGTGTCTTGGAAACCTGATGATTTATGTCAGACATCCAGCGGTTTTCTCGTCCAGATAGACGTTTCAAAGCCTTAAACGCAGACCATGTGTGTTTGCTTTGGAGTTCTTTCCTGCGGTCGATGAACTTCTGCCGTTTACGGAGTATAGCATTGCCTGATTTAAAAGTACACTTGCCGTTTTCGTCATAAGTAGACGTTAAGAAACGTAAGCCTCTGTCAATACCAACAACGTGCTGGACTTGTTCACGGATAAGCTCTTCATCCGACTCTTTTGAGCAAGGGATATGGAAATACCAGTTGCCCTTCATTTGGACAATCTTACCGGTCCCAAAAGTCCATGAGCCGTCGAAATAGTCTTGCCAGCAACCGTCTACGAAGTCGAGCTTGATACGCTTGCCGAGAGTGTTCAACGAAAGTTGATGCGTGGCGAAGTCAAACGAATAGTCTCGTTTTAGCACCAAGTCCACTTGCGGACGGCGGAAGATGATGGGCTTACGGAGCCAACTGAGGTCTTTCGGTATATCGTACCATTCGCCAGTATATTCATCCTTAAAATGATAAGGATTCTGACGAAGTTGTTCCTGTACGGTTTTATACCGTGCAGTTACGGTGCGGAACACTGATACAGCCATCTGAGCTTTAAGCCCGAAGTTTTCTCGTACATCAGCATACAAGGCTTTCTGGAGCTTAAAAGAATTAAGCTCAATGCCGTTGTCGAAGGTGTACTGAGAAACAAAATTGCAGGCTTGCCGATACTGTTCTGACATGTGGTTGAGAGCGGCAATCTGTTCATCATTAGGGAGAATCCTAAGTTTTAGGGTTTTGACCATTTGTTTTCACCTCTTTTCACTACTAAAATTATAACATATTTTGTAGCGAAAATCAATGAATTGGAGGTCTACATATTGAGTTGTTTTAGTATCAATGGGGCGCGAGCTTCCTCCCCATGCCTGAAGGCAGGGGCTTCCGCCCGCGCGTTTTTGGTGAAACAATTGGTTTTTCGGTTTCGGGAACAATAGGGGTAACAAACGGGGACAATAAAAGCAATCAAAAATGCCAACAAATACGTTAACCATGCGGTATACACAAAAAGGACGGCTCGCAATGAGTCGCCCTTCTTTTTTATTCTATTACTTTGATTAGTCCCAGCTGGCACGCGGCCATTTTAGCCAGTGTCCGCACGTCGTTGACTATCGTATAGTACGTGTTGCGGTCAATCCCCAACTCTACTGTCGTCGCTTTCCAGCTTTCCCGGCGATGGTATTTGCAGGTAGCTACACGCCGTGAAATGTCGTCCAGGACTTCATATACCCCGGATACGAGTCTAAGCCATCGTTCGGGCCGTTTGATGACGACGCCGTCTGACAACGTCACTTGCTTTAGCTCCGTGGCCAGCCGTATGCCTTCTAAGGCCGTCGGGTCCGATACAAAGGCATGGCCATTACTGCCGCCGCTATGGCCGCCTGTGACGTTCTCCCTGGCTAGTCGTACGGCCCGCTTGATTTCTCGTTCCCGGTAAAACACGAGTTCTATGTGCCGCGTCGTGGAGTCAATCGCGGCGCGCTGATTGTGGTGCATGTGCATCCCCTCCCATCGTTACGACTCTCACTATTCCGGCGTTATGGATACGACGCCAGCACTGTAAGCATGGTTCCGGGTTCGGAAGCTCTTTCCCGGTTTCTACGTCCATGCCCCATAAGTACAGGGTAGCTCCCTGCATTTCCCGGCGGCTGGCTGATATGATCGCATTTTCTTCTGCATGTACCGATATGCATTTTTCCACCATCTGACCGTGCGGTACTTGATGCAGACGGCGGTAACATTTTCCGGTATCGCAGCAGTTCCGTTCGCCTCGCGGTGCGCCGTTATAACCGGTGCTGACAATCTCGTCGTTGTTGACGATGACAGCCCCGTAGATGCGCCGCAGGCACGTGGCACGCTGTGCTACGGCCTTTGCTATGCCCAAATAGTACGCGTCCTTAGACGGGCGTACATAACTAATTCCCATGGGGATGAATGTCGGTATCTCATTGTATTGCGCGCGGATAAATAGCGCCGCGTCGCACCGGCCTTCTGAATCCAGCTTTCGGGAGATTGCTAACGCCGTTTCCTTGAATTTTTCGTCGTTGCCTTCTACTTTATAGCGGATAAGGGCCAGTGTATTCCTGACAACCCATTCTGAGGTGTGAATCACTTCCATTTTCCTGTCACTTCCTTTTCCACATAAAGAACGGTGAACGATGCGCGCCGATATGATGCGCGTCCAGGTCGCGTTTGCTCTTTTTCGTTTCCCATGGATAGCGCTTCCGGCGTCGTTCTTCATACAGCTGCTTTTCCTCATCGCTCATCTGATGAGTTACTACTTCTCCGGGTGCATACCAATTTTCCATGTGTATCACCTACCATTTAAGATATGTTTTTTATTCATATATCTTTTTCACGGCCTCAAAGTCCACGTTTTCGTAGCACGCAAACCCATATTTTGCCGCTTTTTCTTCGCCCTTGTAATTGCGAAATTTTACGTAAACCTCGTCGGGGCATAATGCGCCACAGCTATACACTTTACCTGGGATAACGTGCGCTACAACTATATGGCCGTGTTGGGCTTCGCATTTCTCTGCTTCTTCGGCGGTGTTATATCTGCTTCCGCATTTTTCACAAAAATATTTAGCCTTCATTTGTTACACCTCTCAAAATAAAATTAAGACAACGTAGACGGTAAATATATTACTCAGCTTCATGTTGTTTCTTTCTAGTCTTAGTTAATCGCTTTAGATTTCCTTCTGCGAGCTTTTTCTTTAGCTTCGGGTGTAGTTCATATAGTGGAAATTCTAAGTCCGTTATTTCGCTTACAGTGATTTCTACGCGCGGGTCTTCGGCGTCGATACCGGCTATCATCGAGCCGTCGATTTGGGCTATGTAGCCGTCGTCCTCGATGATTCCCGCGCTTTCAAGTATATCTGCCGTCGCCTGGACCAGCCCGAATAAATCGGGCCAGCCCTTGCGGTTCGGCATATAATACCTCGCGGTCATCGTAACGGCACATCCAATCGGCTTAATAGACTTTTTTTGGGCTTTTAACTTCCATAAAGCATCCTTTGCATACTCTCTATAGGCTTTACCCTGTACAAGGCCGTAGCGCGTCTTCTGGAGCGAATTTTTCTTAGTCACGGGGCGCCCGTGGATGACGAATTTGTATGTCATTTCTTTTCCCCGAAAGTGTGGAGCAATAAGTCGACGAGGTGTTGTTCCGGGTTTGCGATGATTTTATCGTCTTCATCGTCCATGTCGTCCTGATCTTCTTCCGGTTCTTCCGGGTCGAGGTCGATAATGTGTTCCGTCGTCACCTTGAACGGTTCGTTGTTGAGTGCGGACTTCGCTACGATGAGCATCACGTCTGCCAAGTGTGTCCGCATCGTAATGTCTTTGTAAGTGAAGCCTTCTATCGTAATGGAGAATTTCTGGTCCGGGCTACTGATACCCAGGATAGTTGCCAACGTCGCTTCGAGTTTGATTCTTTCTACTTTAGTCATGGTTTCCATGCTCCTTTTCTTTGACTTCTTCGTTCGTGATTAAAAAATCTAAATACTGCCGGGCCTTCATGAGGTCCTTTAGCGGTGTCCCTTTCGCCGGGTAGCGGTACAGGTATTTGACGATATTGCCGATGTACATGGCATCAGCTCCCGTCGCTCCGCTGGTCATGATTTCAATGGCCTTCGTACATTCCGTACCGCGCCATGTGTAATGGTTCGGGTGCTGTACGTCATTCATTTGCATCCCCCACCTTCATGAAACGCCATTTCCAGGTCGTTTCCGGATATTTTTCGTGGTCCACTTCACTCATGAACATTCGCAGTGGCCGCACCCAGATGAGTTTAGGTTTTTGGGTATCCTGGTACACCACGTCCAGCCCGTCTCTTTCTGTATCTCCTGCAATGCAGATGATTTTATAGATATGGCCTTTGAAGTGTTTCCATTTTTCGCCCGGCCTCGGATAATCGTGCATGAAAAAAAGTTCCATGTTATTCATCCCTTTCATCCCGTAACTTTTCCAGCAGTTTCGTAGCTTTTTCAATTCGTTTCATGATGGCGTCTTTATGGCTAAGCGCCTCTTTACGTTTCCTAAAGCAGTTACCGACTGCGATATTCAACGTGTCTTTCATTTATGCTTGTTCCTTTCCAACACTTTATTCCTTGCCTGGTGTGCGACGCCGGGTCGCGGCCCGTGGCACTTTATCGCCCGTGGCCGACATTCCCGATCATCTGCACATACCGGCATGAGTTTCCCGTCTACCGTCACCACATAGTGCCGGTAGCCCGTGAGCTTCTTATGACAGTAATAGCAGCGTGTCACATTGCATCACCGCTTACTGGTTAAGCCGTTCTTTTAAGATACTTCCGGCCTTGAATTTCATGCTGTTATGGCCGGTCGTTTCCATCATTTCCCCGGTCTGGGGGTTGCGTGTCGTGCGCGGTGCTACGTATTTCTTTTCAAATGAGCCGAACCCGACAAAGGTAATCTTGCAGTCCTGCGCTACGAGGTCGGCGATAGTACCCAACATTTCATCCACGATACGGGCGCAAGTGCCTTTCGTCTTGCCGCTCCGCTGTGCTACCGTGTCGATAAACGCTTTTTTCGTGATGTTTTTCATTTTGATTGCTCCTTCTTTTGTAAAAATATGAAATACTTTTATTTTTCGTGATATTTTCTTCTTTCGTATTTCAGCAAAGATTTGTAAATATTGTCTTTCCAAACTTTTTTCTGAGCGTGTAGTACGTCAAGCTTGATTTGATGATAGATTTGCTTTAGATCATCCTGGGTTTCGACGCGAAAAGGATATTTTTCACTAGGTGTAGCTATTTCATAACTATCACATGGTTCCCCTTCTTCGTTTACTTCATATCCAGCTCTTTCAAAATCTCGCTTTATCTGCTGTAACGGGGATAATGGTCTCGGCGTGTATCCCATTAATTCATCAATAGATACATGCAGGGTTGAAGCAATCATCGTTAAATTGGCTTCATTTGGCCAACTTCCTTTTTCGTATGTAGCATAACTTGAATAAGGAATACCAGCGGCCTTTGCAAAGTCTTTTGCCTGTTTGTATCCGGCATTTTCTCTTAGACGCTTCAAATTATCTCCAAACGTCATGGTCGGTTCGGTTATCCCGTACCGCCATATGGATGATTGCTCCGGTCTGTATCCCATCAATTCATCAATGGACACATTAAGGGCCATGGCAATGCGTGCAAATATATCAATAGTCGGTATACGCTGCCCCCTTTCATAATTTCCTAAAGCAATGCGCGTGATATTAGCTTTATTTGCTAAATCGGACTGTGTAAGCCCGCGTGCTACTCTGTATTCTTTAATCCTTTCTCCGATAGCCCTTTTATCAAATCCAGTTTGCTCTTCTGCCGATTGTTTTGGATCGTACCCCAATAGTTCGTCCATTGTGACGCCTAATTTATCTGCCATTTTCATTAGCACGTCGTATTTAGGTTCACGTTGTTTATTTTCATAAGCCATATAAGAGGGGTATGGTATTCCCAATTCGTCGGCAAAATCTTTAGCGGACTTGTATCCGGCTTCCGTTCTATACTTTCGCAACCGCTCTTGAAATAGCATCGTCTTCATCCCTTTGGTTTAATCTAGAATGGGATTTCTTCGTCGGCAACTTCGCTACCCATGTTGCTAAAACCGCCGTTATTGGCCCTCATTGGCCGTACAACCTTCGCAATGCGATTGACAAGTAAGTTATATGCTACTTTCTGTGTACCGTCCTTAGCGGTGTATTCATGCATATCTATCTTGCCTGTTACTTCTACGCGATTGCCGCGCTTGACGTCCTGGACAATGGCTTCTGCCAATTCTTTGAAGGCGGTGCAATACCACCATTGGCTTGTCCAGTCTTCCTTGCTCTTGCCGCTCGTCCCCGGCAGCTTTTTGTTATCCGCTACCGAAAACGTCACGACGGGCGTCCCTTTGGCCGTTACCCGGCTTTCCGGGTCCTTGCCAATGTTGCCAATTACTGTGATTGTATTCATTGTCTATCACTCCTTTTTCTGGTGTCGGTCGTGAAACGGCCCATCACTACCACCCGGTCACCTTTTAAGAGGCTCTGCGCAAGATCCGACGACGGCGGCCAGCAGGTCACCGGAACGAATGACGTCATTTCTTTTGCCTGTCCGTCCCTCCCCTTGTAGGTTTTTGAGCAGGCCACTGTCATCCGGACGAGGGTCTTGCCTGTCCGGGTCACGCTGACTTTCGGGTCGCGGGCCAGATTGCCCATGAGTTGCACATTATTCATTTTTTCATTCCTCCTAAGACCAACTGATAAGTATTTCTTGTGGATTAACGGATACTTTATAGCCCATGCCGTCGATGGCCTGCGCAACAGCAGCATCAACCGCATCGTCGCCCGCTTTTTCAATCGTGGCGTAGCTCTTTCCGTCCTGGCAGGATTTATCAATCACGGCCCGGACGCGTTCCATGCTCATGTCAATCAATCGGATCACCTCCCTTGTCGAACGTTTCCGTATCCGTAAGCGTGTAAAAATTGGGTTTATACTCCGGATGCCGGTCGAGCCAGTGTGTGAAGGCTGCGTCTAAAATATCATCCAGGTCTTTCAAATCACCGTCGGTAACGTCGGCCAGCCAGGTTTCTGCATATTCCCCGGCTACGTCGTAAGCCTGGTTTTGCAAAGCTTCCATGAGAAGGCTTGTATATACGCTGACGTCCGGAACAAATTTTTGTACCCTGCCGACCGTGATGGTGTCGACGCATCCGCTTTTCGCGTCTTCCATAGCCGCTTTGAGCGCGGCTTCCTTGGAATCAAAGAAGTCCACGCAGGTGCAATCATCATCGTCGAGATAGTAGTTCCATTTATCAGTAGGCTGCATATGGCTTTCCCTCCTTAATCCACAAACACAACGTTCCCGTCGTGATCTACAAAACTTTCGCGAAGCAAATCATAATCATCGGCCAGGCGGCTGATGTCTTCCAACGCCTTCACGACGTCGTCAACTTCCAGGTTCTCCAGGACGTCGCTTGTAATCGGCGTATCAAACGTGATATCCCAGTAACTAGGGTAAAGACGGTTTCGTTTGATTACATCCAGTTCAAATAATTCATCATGCTGGCCACGAGCGACGGTAGCCCCATAGCCATTCAGGCAATGAAATTCATAGTATTCTCCGTCTTCATGGTATTCGGCCCATGGCTCAAATCGTCCGAACTTCATGTCATTCGTCACCTCGATTCGGCTTTTTCGGTTCAAGTGTTGGGATATAGTTCATTACTACTTTTATAGCGATGCCGACAAACAGGATGGCTATTTCATTTACATGCTTGTCGGGGCTCCAGTTGGTCCAGCTCCTGCTATATTGGCTAACGCCTTCATCAATTAACTGCTCCAAATCGTCGGTGTCGAAAGAATCTTCTAGGTCAAACGACCAGATC
>NZ_JBBMEU010000032.1:0-26819 GCF_040096415.1 Megasphaera intestinihominis | reverse complement strand
ACTAATGTAGTCGGGGACGCCCAACGGGCGCCCCGCAGGTCGCAGGTCGCAGGCCGCAGTTCGCAGTTCGCAGGCCGCAGGTCGCCGGTCGCAGGGACGTCCCCGCGGCTCCCCTGATAGGGGAGCTGGCCGCCGAAGGCGGTCTGAGAGGTTGATTTTCTATTCACTACAAACTGAAAATTTAATACTCCCAAAGAGACTGTCGCACATGCGGCAGTCTCTTTTTTTACGAACCACGAGCCACGAACCACTTTCACTCTCCTATATACGCGTAAAACGTATAACCACAGCTGCTTTGATGATAAAATAGCATAAATAGTATGCTTGACTTTTATATCTACAACGGCTATACTAAAAGTACAGAAAGAGTTAAACGTTATACGAATCCGGATGAATTATCTTTGAATAGTAGAAAAGGGGAGTGTCTCTTATGATTAAACAGATCGTGAAAGCCTTAGACGGCAACGAAGCAGCTGCTGACGTTGCGTATAATTTTACTGAAGTCGCTACGATTTACCCGATTACTCCGTCGTCGCCGATGGCAGAACACGTCGACGTCTGGTCGGCCAATGGCCGTAAGAATCTCTTTGGCCAGCCCGTCAAATTAGTTGAAATGCAGTCCGAAGCCGGCGCTATCGGTGCCGTCCACGGCGCTTCGGAAACGGGCAGCCTCTGTTCGTCCTTTACGGCGTCGCAGGGCCTGATGCTGATGATTCCGGTCATGCACCGCCTGTCGGGCGAATTGAAACCGGTCGTCCTGCACATTGCCGCCCGTACCGTTGGGACTCACACCATGTCCATCTTTGGCGACCATTCCGACGTCATGGGCTGTCGCAACACGGGCTGGGCTATGCTCTGCAGTGCCAGCGTCCAGGAATGTGCCGACCTGGCAGCCGTTGCCCATCTGTCGACCATCAAAGGCCGCGTTCCGTTCATGCACTTCTTTGACGGCTTCCGCACATCCCACGAAATCCAGAAAATCAAGATGCTGCCGGCTGAAGAACTGGGCAAACTCATCGACCGCGATGCTCTCTATCATTTCAAACACACCGGCCTGAACCCGGAACATCCGGTTATGCGCAGTACCGTTACCAACCCGGATATGTTCTTCCAGTCCCGCGAAGCCAATAACCCCTGGTATCAGCGCCTGCCCTACATTGTCCAGGACTACATGGACCAGATCAGCGAACTGACGGGCCGTCCGTACCACCTCTTCGATTACTACGGCGCTCCTGACGCAGAACACGTCGTCATCGCCATGGGTTCTGTCACCGGTGCCATCCAGGAAACTATCGACAAGCTCTGCAAAGAAGGCAAGAAAGTCGGCTTCATCCAGGTCCACCTCTATCGTCCGTTCTCGCTGGAACACTTTATGAAAGCCATGCCTGACACGGTCCGCACGATTACCGTCATGGACCGCACGAAAGAACCGGGCGCCCTGGGCGAACCGCTCTACGAAGATGTCTGCGCAGCCATGTCCCACGTCAAACAGGACGTCACCGTCCTGGCCTGCCGCTATGGCCTGTCGTCGAAAGACGTACCGCCGGCATCGATCAACGCCGTCTTCACCAACATGGATTCGCTCCAGCCGAAGAACCACTTCACCCTGGGCATCATCGACGATGTTACCCATCATTCCCTGGCCGACGTACCTATCACAGTCGACACGGAAGGGACCATCAGCTGCAAGTTTTGGGGCTTTGGCTCGGACGGCACGGTTGGTGCCAACAAGAACTCCATCAAGATCATCGGCGACAACACGGATATGTATGTCCAGGCTTACTTTGAATACGATACCAAGAAATCCGGCGGCGTCACCAAGTCGCACCTGCGCTTTGGCAAGAATCCGATCCGGGCTACGTACTATATCAAATCGGCGGACTTCCTGGCCTGCCATAAACAGGCATACATGGGGACTTACGATATTGTCAGTGAAATCAAGGACGGCGGCATCTTCCTGCTCAACTGCAGCTGGGATAAAGACGACGTCGCCAACCACCTCAGCAATAAAGTAAAACGCCAGCTCGCTTCCAAGCACGTCCGCTTCTATATCATCAATGCCACCAAGATCGCCGAAGAAATCGGCCTGGGCAGCAACCGCACCAATACGGTCCTGCAGGCAGCTTTCTTCAAACTGGCCAACATCCTGCCCATCGACGATGCCGTGAAATACATGAAAGACGCCATTGCCAAGACCTATCTGGCCAAAGGCGAACAAGTCATCGCCATGAACCAGGCTGCCGTCGACCGCGGCATTTCGGATATCGTCGAAGTCACTGTACCGGAAGCATGGAAAGACCTGCCGTCTGACCCCGTCGTCGAAGATACCCGCGATATTCCGGAATTCATCAAGAAAGTCGTCGAACCGGCTAACCTGCAGCTCGGTGATACCATCCCGGTCAGTGAATTCGTCCCCTATGCCGACGGTTCCTACCCCCTGGGCACGACGAAATATGAAAAACGCGGCATCGCATCGACCGTTCCTGAATGGGACCTGGAAAAATGCGTCCAGTGTAACCGCTGCTCCCTGGTCTGCCCGCACGCCGCTATCCGTCCGTATCTGGTAACGGCTGACGAAAAAGCCAAGGCTCCGGCTGACTTCAAGACCAAGAAAGCCATCGGCAAGGGCCTGGAAGACTATGAATTCCGCATCCAGGTTTCGCCGCTCGACTGCTACAGCTGCAGTGCCTGCGTCAATGCCTGCCCGGCTCAGGCCCTGACCATGAAGCCGCTGGAAACGCAGCGTCATGAAAGCGTCGACTGGGATTATGCCCAGACACTCCCTGAAAAACATACGACTCTCGATAAATTCTCCGTCAAAGGCAGCCAGTTCCATCAGCCGCTCCTCGAATTCAACGGCGCATGTGCAGGCTGTACGGAAACGGCTTACATGAAGATCCTGACCCAGCTCTTCGGGCCGCGCATGATCGTCGCCAATGCTACGGGCTGTACCCAGGCTTGGGGCTCGGCAATGCCCAGCATCCCGTACACGACGAACTGTGAAGGCTTCGGGCCGGCCTGGTCGAACTCGGTCTTTGAAGACAACGCAGAATTCGCCCTCGGCATGTCCCTGTCCATGGAACAGCAGCGCGATGCTATCCGCATTAAATCGGAAGAACTCCTGGGCCTGACTGACGGTGCCCTCCACGACGCCATCAAAGCCTGGATCGATTCCATCGGCGTCGCTAACGAAGGCGAAGTCACAGAAGGCATCAGCCGGACATACATCAAAGAATTGATGGCTGCTCATCTCACCGGCCGGGCTGCAGACTTGCAGAAAGAAATCCTGGCTCATAAAGAACACATCATCAAGAAGACCATCTGGATGTATGGCGGCGACGGCTGGGCTTATGATATCGGCTACGGCGGTCTGGACCACGTCCTGGCTATGAACGCCAACGTCAATATCATGCTCGTCGACACGGAAGTCTACTCCAACACTGGCGGCCAGTCGTCGAAAGCTACGCCAATCGGTGCTGTCGCTCAGTTCGCTGCATCGGGCCGCAAGTTCAACAAGAAAGACTTGGGCCGCCTGCTCATGACCTATGGCCATATCTATATCGCCCAGGTCGCCCTCGGCGCTGACCCGAACCAGCTCATCAAAGCCATCAAAGAAGCAGAAGCCTACAATGGCCCGTCCATCATCATCGCCTATGCACCGTGCATCAACCATGGCATCAAAGGCGGCATGGGCAACGCCCAGCACGAAATGAAACGCGCCGTAGACTGCGGTTACTGGCACCTCTATCGCTACAACCCGCTGCTCAAAGAAGAAGGCAAGAACCCCTTCATCCTCGACTCCAAAGAACCGCAGCAATCCTTCCGCGAATACCTCATGGGTGAAACGAGATATGCTGCCCTGACGAGAACCTTCCCGGATATCGCCGAAGAACTCTTTGCCAAGGCCGAAGAATTCGCTAAGAAGAAATACGAAACTTATAAGGAATTGGCTGATAAATAGGTAAAACACGCTAATGCCATATACACACCCGAAAACAGGGCTGCCCCAAAAGGCGGCCCTGTTTTCGCACACTCGGACTCAGATGCGGCAGAGCCGCGACAGACTCAAAAGAAGGACATCGCCTCGGAAACCAAGCCTCCCCTCATAGGGGAGGTGGCCGTCAGGCCGAAGAGGCTGAAGTTCACCAATGTCTATCGATGATCAAAAAGCAACCTCTCAGTCAGCTTGCGCTGACAGCTCTCCTATGAGGAGAGCCATTGGGAAAGCCTCCCCTCATAGGGGAGGTGGCCGCTAGGCCGGAGAGGTTGAAGTTCAATATATTTTAAAAGGAGGTTCTATGAAAACGCTTCCCTATTCTAAAGAAAATATATCATTTGCCCGTTTATTAAGGAAAAATATGACCAAAGAAGAACGTCACTTATGGTATGATTTTTTACGGACGTATCCAGTGAAATTTTATAAACAACGACGAATTGGTAATTATATTGCCGATTTCTATTGCAAAGAAGCAGGGCTCATCATTGAATTAGACGGTGGGCAGCACTATGATGAAGCCGGTATGAAGTCAGATCAGGAACGGACAGCTGTATTGGAATTCTATGGATTGACGGTCATCCGTTTTACCAATTTGGATATCCATAAAAATTTTAGCGGAGTTTGCCAAACTATTCATCAATACGTCAGTGAGCATAAAGGCTGTTCCTGGTGATTAAAAAGCAACCTCTCAGTCAGCCTGCGCTGACAGCTCTCCTATGTGGAGAGCCATTGGGAAAGCCTCCCCTCATAGGGGAGGTGGTCGCCAGGCCGGAGAAGTTGTCTTTCAAATTCTCCTTTTTTTGTGATAAAATAAAAGAAAAAAGCAGGTGATAATGTGAAGAGAATATGGCTCATCCGTCATGGCGAAAGTATTGCCAATGCCGGCGAAGCGACGCAGGATCATCGCAATATTCCCTTGTCGGAATTGGGGCTCAAGCAGGCGCAGGCCTTGGCTTTACAGATTCCTAAGAAACCGGACCTGATTGTCACGTCGCCTTATCTTCGGGCGCAGCAGACGGCCATGTGTACAATAGGGCGGTTTCCTGATACGGTGACGGGGATTTGGGACTGTGTCCATGAATTTGTTTATTTGGCACCGGCGACGTGTGTCGGGACGACGTCGCAGCAGCGGCGGCCGCGGGTCATCAATTATTGGCGCAAACTCGACCCGGACTATGTCGACGGCGAAGGGGCCGAAAGTTATCGCCAGCTCATCGGGCGAATCGAACGGACCTTATCTCTGCTGCAGCGGCGGCCGGAGCAATTCATCCTGGTCTTTACGCACGCCCAGTTTATCCGCAACCTGCTCTTGGTCTATGAAAATCCGGGCAGGCCTGTAGAAGAATACATGGCCGCTTTCCGCCGCAGCCGCCCGGTCCATAATGGACAGATTGTTGAAATTACGATGTAAAGGAGAAATTACCATGGAATTACAATATGGACCCAATAAAATCTGGATGGAAAATGAAGCTGGAACGGTCGTAGCTGAAGTGGACTTCGTCGAACGGGAAGACGGCAATTACGACATCGTCCACACCTTTGTCGACGACAGCCTGCGCGGCCAAGGTGCCGCTGGCAAACTCGTCAAAGCCGCAGCTGACGAAATACGGCGGCGCCATAAAAAAACGGCCACCAGTTGCTCCTACGCCGACGCCTGGTTCCGCCGCCACAAAGACGAACAGGATTTACTTGGATAATCAGGACGAGAATCCACTTGATTTATCTACATTCATGATAGAATGAGAATAGAGCTAGCTCGGTGGTGGGACATCGGCTCTCCTCTAGTTTTAGTGTTTGAAGAAGGCCGTGTACCACAAGTACGCGGTTTTTTTCATATTACAAGTTTATCGCTTGCTTAACACTCGAAAAAAGCTGCCTTCGTATGGCAGCTTTTTTCTTACTGAAGGACTTTCACCCGTTCTTCGATGGGGACTTTTACGATGGGTTTTGGCGGTTCTGTGGGATGGCCGAAGGGCATCTGGGCGATGAGCTGCCATTCTTTGGGAACGCCTGTGAGTTTTTTGACTTCGTCGTCGATGAGGGGGTTGTAGTGCTGGAGGTTGACGCCGAGTCCCAGGTCGGTCAGGGCGGTCCAGACGGCGAACTGCATCATGCCGTTGGCCTGCTGGGCCCAGATGGGGAAGTTCTTGGCGTAGAGCGGGAACTGGGAGGCCATGTTGTCGACGATGGTCGTGTCGTCGAAGTAGAGGATCGTGCCATAGGCTGCGGCGAAGGAGTTGATCTTGGCTTCCGTCGTGGCGAAGTTGGCTGGCGGGACGATTTTGCGGAGCGTATCCATGGTGATTTTCCAGATGGCGTCGTGCGTTTCGCCAAAGGCGATGACGGCTTTGCCGGACTGCATGTTGAAGGCCGACGGTACTTCGCGGATGACGTCTTCGATAGTCTTGGTAATGGTTTCCTGGGGAATCGTGACGTCTTTGCTGAGGGTGTAGTTCGTGCGCCGGTTGCTGACGGCTGTGATGAAGTTGGTCATAAGAGCACCTCCTGAATTTACAAATCATTTCCTAATTGATAGTAATTATTAGTTGTTTATTGGCTAAAGTATACCATAGTGAAGAAAAGAAGTCAAGAATCATGACCCCTTGACAGCAAGGCTTTTTTCATGATATTATTTATACATTGCGTAAGCAAAATTTAATTTCTTGAATTACTAATATGAGGTGATGTAGAAAATGGCAACGAGGAGAGACCCGCGTTTTAAGGAATGTCGCCGGTTCGGAGTTAATGTGTACGGACACCCTAAGGCATTAAAACGCGTACGTAAAGATCAGCGTCAGAAAAAAATGTCTGAATATGGCACACAGTTATTGGAAAAACAGAAACTTCGCGCATACTACAATTTGCTCGAACGTCAGTTTGTCCGTTATTATGATAAAGCCAAGAAGATGGAAGGCGTTACTGGCCAGAACATGCTGAAATTGCTGGAATGCCGTTTGGATAACCTGGTATACCGTATCGGTTTTGCAAACTCCATCCGCCAGGCACGTCAGATGGTCAACCACGGCCACATCCTGGTCAATGGCAAACGCTGCGACATCCCGTCGGCACACGTTAAAGTTGGTTCCGTTATCGCTTTGAAAGAAGCTTCCCGTTCCAACGAAATGTACAAAAAATCTTTCCAGGAATTGAAGACTTTCGATGTACCGTACATCGAAAAGAACTTCGACGGCTTCGAAGGCACACTTACCCGTATGCCCGAACGCGACGAAATTCCGGTAGAAATCAACGAAACACTTATCGTCGAATTGTACTCCAAATAAGAGCTGTTTGATGGTAACAAAAAGGCGCTGTCGCATGAAGACAGCGCCTTTTTTTGGGGGTTAGCAGTTAGTGGCTAGCTGATGATTTTATAAAACAAGGGACTACGCATGGTGATATGAGACTGCATGCGATAGTCCCCTTTTTTTGTTTGATGTTAAAGGCAACCTCTCAGACCGCCTTCGGCGGCCAGCTCCCCTATAATGGGAGCCTTTCGTCAAACATTCATGTCACGAGCCACGAGCCACGAGCCACGAACCACTAGCCACTAACTTACCGTCCTTCAGAGAAGTCCAGGCCTTTGTCGGTGGCGTAGTATGTGCCTGGTTTTTCGCCGGCTTCTACGTAGCCTTTTTGTACCAGGTCGTCGATGAGGGCCGGGTCCGGTGTTCCGGGAGCGAACATTTCTTTCGGCCTTCCTTCTTCGCGTTCGACGGCGGCGATGAGGGCGGCTTCTTTGTCGTCTGTCGTCGGTGCTTTTTGGACGTACGTCAGGTCGGGCAGGAACATGGGGTATTCCTTGTGGGCCAGGAGAAAGAAGCGGCCTATGGCGATGGCCTGGCTCAACAGGTTGCCTTCTTCGGTCTGGATATCCATTTCATCGCAGATGACGTCGAGCTGGTTCGACGGGAAGTGATAGAGTTTCTTGGCGACTTCCAGTGTATCGGCATAGCAGAAGGCCGGTGCGTCGATGCCGTAGATGTGCAGGGCGTGGGTCAGGCAGCCCATGACGAAGGGCGCGTTGTGGGCGACCAGGGTCTGACTTTCGATGAGGTTTTTCAGGCCGGCCTGCCAGTATTCGCCGAATTCATCGGCCTTGGAGAGTTCGTCCCACTGATAGCGGCCTTTGACGGCAGACAAGTTGTTTTCTGGCGGACGGATGTAGAAGTAACGCGTATCCTTCAGTTCGCCGTGGTCGAATTCAGCCAGGGCCAGGAGACAGACGGAATAGGGCTGTTCGTTGGCCAGTTCCAGGGCGACGGCCGTGAAGTGCTGCGGGAAGCGGCGCAGTTTCCCTTTTTCTTCGATGGGATATTTGTAATAGCCGTCATTGGGCTTGATGTCGTACTGGTGCAGGTTGGCGACTTTGACGTGTTCCTTCTTGGCCAGTTCCTGCTGGACCTTCGCCTTGCGATGGCGCTTGCGCAGGGCCGACGTGAGGGAATAGAGGACGGCAGCGATGAAGACGATAGTGACGATCGTCGTAATGATGTGGATCAGGGAATCCATGGAATATCAAATCCTTTTCAATAATTTTTGAGCCTTATTCTTGGAAGAAATTCATGTCGTAACAGGCCCGGAAAGCGCGGTTGGCCGCATTGCCGTTGGCAGACAGGCGGTCTGTCGTCTTGACTTCCGGATTGGGCAGGGACAAGGTGGACACGACGTTGCCCTGCAAATCGTAGCCGACATCGCCGAGAGTCTGTGTTTTTACGGTCTGGGCTTTAAAATTGTAGAAGAAATTGTTATCATAACCTTGGACCGTGTTGTTGGCATAGTCATAGGTCACGACCGTAGCCCGGATGATGTAGTACGGCGGATCGTAGCGGACGGACTGGATGGTGTTCATGTCGATATACGATTCGGTCGTGTCATCGTGGCCGACCTGGACGAAGCGGGGGTTGTCATCGAGAAATGTGGCGGATGCCATGAAACTGAAGACGCAGGCAAATGTGACTGCCAGAGCGGCAATTTTTTTGAACATAAGACATACTTCCTTTCCCTGTCTCTTCCAATCGAGGCAGTTTATACATATATTATATCGGAATCATGAAACATTACAAGAACGTATATTTTTCAAGTAGGACTTTTGCCCTTTCGGGTCGAATAATAAATAATATAAGATAGAAGAGGTGATCATATTGGATGTGATATATATTGGCCTGCCTTTCTTCTTTTGGCAGGAAGATGAGTCGGAGCACGGCCTCGATGTCCACGTGACGGAAGGCTTCCAGAAGCTGGGTTCCCACGTGTACCCCCTCAATGCCGGCGACGACGCGGAAGAAATCTGTTCGGCTTATAATTGGCATACATCCTTTGTCGATGAAGACGAAGACATTACGCCGTCGGAAGAATTCATTTCAGAACATGTCTTGTGGGACGATTTCCGCCTGCTCTATATTTCGGCAGCTGCGGCTACGTCGGAAGACGAATACACGCAGTTCGTCTGTCATACGGCAGAGTTCGCCAAAGAGAGCGGCCTCGTCGTGGCAGCGGAAGTCGTCGACGGCGACAGCGACGATGAAGACCCGTATCCCTGGCGCGATAAGGCGACGGTCCTCTGGTCCCGCAGCGATATCCTGCCATCGGGAGGTCCGGCCTGTGCCGTGCGCCTGGCCCTGGGCAGGGGCATCACCATTGCCAGCCAGGGCGAAGAACGGACCTATGACGTCCAGGTCGTCAGTGAATGTTTCATCCCTTCGTTTTTACAAGGATTGCTGGAAGGGCGCGATCCCTTTTCCATCATAGAATCTTATGTATCTTAAGTTAGGAGGTTATTTATCTTGAACAGTAAAAAAATGGAAGAACATCCTTTGCGGGCGGCCATTCTCACTATCAGCAACAGCCGCACTTTTTCAGACGATACGAACGGCCTGCTCATCCAGTCGGCCCTGGCCAATTACGGTCATCAGGTCGTCGACTATCAGATCGTCAAAGACGACAAGGCCGAAATCGAACGCCATCTCCATGAATGGGTCTGCAGCGTCGACCTGGTCATCACCAGCGGCGGTACGGGCATGGCCAAGCGCGACGTGACCATCGAAACGGTAGAAGCCCTGTTCGATAAGAAAATCCCGGCTTTCCAGTCGATGATGACGTATTTCGCCTATCGCCGGGCCTGCGGCGTCCAGGCCATGGCCTACCGGACGACGGCCGGTATCATCCACCAGTGCCAGGTCTACTGCCTGCCGGGCCTGCCGAGCCTCATCAAGATCGGCATGGAAAAGGTCATTTTGCCGGAAGCCTTTCATTTGTATTCGGAAATCAAGAAGTAAATGGATACGTCTAAAATCATACTTGTCACCGGCGGGGCGCGGAGCGGTAAGAGCGCCTTTGCCGAACGCTATGCTGCCGCCCTTCCCGGGCGGCATGCTTATGTCGCGACGGCCCGCATCTTCGATGAAGAAATGGCCCAGCGCATCGCCATCCACCGCAAGCGCCGCCCGTCGTCGTGGCAGACCTGGGAAATCCCGCAGGACCTGCCAGAGACGATGGAACGGCTGTGCCAGTCGTCGGACGTGGCCCTCGTCGACTGCCTGACCCTCTATTTTTCTAATTATCTCTTTGCCCACGACGGCGAAGACGACGAAGCTATCATCGACGGCGCCCTGGCCGAACTGCAAGCGGTCCTGGCGGCTTTCCGCCAGGCCGGCGTGACGGCCGTCCTGGTCACTAACGAGCTGGGCTGCGGCATCGTGCCCATGGAACACGTGAGCCGCCTGTATCGCGACCTCATGGGCAAGATCAACCAGGCCGCTGCGGCCGAAGCCGATGAAGTTTACTTATCGGTCTGCGGTATTACGACGGAACTGAAGCATCAGGCCGTCTGCCTGCCGGAGGTGAAGTCATGAAGGCCTTTCTCATTGCCCTGCAGTTCTTATCGCGCATCCACCTGGCTTCGCAGAGCGTCTGGCGCGATGAGGATTTCGGCCGGTCCGTCCTGTTCTTTCCCCTCGTCGGCTTGATCATCGGCCTGCTTTTGGCGGTGCTCTATTGGGCGTCGTCTTTCCTTTTTGACGCCTTTGGCCGGTCGGCCCTGGTCGTCGCCTTCTGGTTCTACCTGACCGGCGGCCTCCACGCCGACGGCTATATGGATACGGCTGATGGCCTCTTTTCCGGCCGCAGCCGCGAGCGGATGCTGGAAATCCTCAAGGACAGCCGCGTCGGCGCCGGCGGTGTGACGGCTTTCGTCTTCCTGGTCCTCTTGAAGGTAGCCTTCCTCAGTCAGCTGGCACCGGAAGCAGCCCTGCCGGCCCTCGTCGGTATCCCGGCAGCGGCCCGCTTCGGGACTTTGATCAGCATCTTCCAATTTCCCTATGCCCGCGAGCAGGGGCTGGGCCGGGCCTTCGTCACTTACGCACCGGCTCATACTGTAGAAAAAGCCCTGGTCCTGGCCCTGGTGCCGGTCTTTTTCTGCGGGCCCTTTTATCTGGCCCTCTTAGGTGCGGCCATGTTCCTCTCTTTGTGGGCCAACAGCCGCATCAGCCGCAAGCTGGGCGGCGTCACGGGCGATACGTATGGCGCCGTCCTCGAGGGCAGCGAAATGGCCCTGCTCCTGATGACGGCCGTCGGCAGCAAGCTGGCCGATTTCTTGTTATAATGGGACGGCACGAATGTTGAATTACTTATAGGGAACTTACGGAGGATTACGATGATAAAATTATATTTAGCACGTCATGGTGAAACAGAAGGCAATGTCCAGCAGTGGTATCAGGGGTCGACCGACGTCCCCCTCAATGAACACGGCCTGGAACAGGCCAGGTGCCTGGGTGAATTTTTCCGCCATGTCCATCTCGATGCCGTCTACAGCAGCACGCTCCAGCGCGCCAAGGTGACGGCCGAATGTGTCGCTGCGCCGCATCATCTGGATGTCGTCGCTTACGATGAATTGAAGGAAGCGGATTTCGGCGTCTGGGAAGGCCATACGTATCAGGAAATCACGACTCAGTGGCCAGGCGAACTGGAAGCGGTCTATGCGTCGGACGGGACCTTGCCGGCCCGGGGCGGCGAATCGTTCTGCCAGGTCCGGGACCGGACATTGAAGAAGACGCGGGAAATCCTGTCGCATCACAAGGACGGCGACAGCGTCTTCATGGTATCCCACGGGGCGGCCATCCGCTGCCTGCTCTTCGGCCTGCTGGGCCTCGATATGAAGCGCATCTGGTGCTTCCAGCAGTTCAATACAGCTTTTAACATCATCGAATATTACGGCGACCGCAATGTCATGACCCTCATGAACTGCACGCAGCATCTGGAAGGCCTGACGGGGTACCAGCCCCAGTGGGACAAGATGCCATCGTTATAAGGAGGCATCATGGCAAAGACAATGCGCCTCGACAAGCTCCTGGGCCATACGGGCTGGGGGACGCGGCGGGAACTCAAGGAATTGTGCAAAGGCGGGCACGTGACTGTCAATGGCGCCGTCTGCCGCGACAGCAGCCAGAAAATCGACCCGGCAGCCGATGCCGTTGCCGTCGATGGTCAGGCCGTCCATTATGAAGAGTCTATTTATCTCATGCTCTACAAGCCGGCCGGCGTCGTATCGGCTACGGAAGACAACGTGTCCCCGACGGTCATCGGCCTCTTGCCGCGCCAGTACCAGGGGGCCGGCCTCTTTCCCGTAGGCCGCCTCGACAAGGATACGACGGGCCTCCTGCTCATCACCAATGACGGGACCTGGGCTCATGGCATTACGTCACCGAAGAAGCATACCGATAAGATATACGACGCCGTCGTCGAAGGGGATATCCCTGAAGATGTAGGGGACCGCTTTGCCAGCGGCATCGTCCTCGACGATGGCCTGCACTGCCTGCCGGCCAAAGCTGTCCAGACCGGCCCCCGGTCCCTGACGGTCGTCGTCCAGGAAGGGAAGTTCCATCAGGTCAAGCGCATGTGTGCCGCCGTCGGCCTGAAAGTCGTCCAGCTGCACCGCCGCTCCATCGGCAGCGTCGTCCTCGATGACGGTTTGGAGCCAGGCCAGTTCCGGCCCCTGACCGATGAAGAACGGGAAGCGTTGCGCAGCCAGAGCCGGTGATTTGCAATTTTATCTTTTCAGCCAGTGGAAAATATGGTATTATAAAATATGATTGAATTACTATAGGGTGATAGGGGGATACTATGATAGAACAACGAATTGCCCGCCTGCGCGCTTTTCTCCAGGAACACGATGCAGACGGCGTCATTATCGTCCAACCTGAAAACCTGCGCTACTTCAGTGCCTTTACGGGTGGTGAAGGGGCACTGGTCATCGGCCTGGACCAGGCCGTCTTATGGACTGATTCCCGCTATACGGAACAAGCTGCCAACCAGTCCGGGGCATGGTACGATATCAAGAACCACCACAATGCCTTATCGGCCTCCATCCGTTCGTCACTGAACGACATGGAAATCGGCGTGGCAGCGTATGAAGAAAATTTCCTGACCCATTTCATGTACGAAAATATTTCCGACGGAGCCTTATGCGGCTTCCTGCCCTGCGATTTGACCAGCCTGCGGGCGGTGAAGGAACCGTATGAGCTGAAAGCGACGCGCAAGGCCAGCAACATCGCTGACCGGGCCTTTGCTGATTTATTGCCGTACATCAAGCCCGGTGTCACCGAAAAGGAACTGGCTGCCCGCCTGGAAAGCAATATGCTGCTCTTAGGCTCGGAAGAAAAGTCCTTTACGACTATCGTCGCATCCGGCAAGCGCTCGGCCATGCCCCACGGTACGGCCAGCCCGAAAGTCGTCGAAGCCGGCGATTTCGTCACCTTTGATTTCGGCGCCGTCTGGGAAGGCTACCATTCGGATATCACCCGGACTGTCGTCGTCGGCAAGGCGTCGCAGGCCCAGAAGGATTTCTACAATCTCATCCTGGAGGGTCAGAAGCTGGGCGTATCGCTCATCAAGGCCGGCGTTTCCCGCCGCGAAGTCGATTTTGCCGTGCGCAACTACTTCGCCCGCTATCACGTCAGCCAGTATTTCACTCATTCCCTGGGCCACGGTACGGGCCTGGAAATCCACGAACAACCAGTCCTGTCGCCGCGTTCGACAGGCGTACTCGAAGAGAATATGATAGTCACGGTAGAACCGGGACTGTACATAGAAGGCAAGTTTGGCGTCCGCATTGAGGATTCCGTTGCCGTTACAGCCAACGGCTGTGAAATTTTAACCAAAACACCCAAAGATTTGATGGAGCTGTTATAGGAGGAGTTTACACATGATTACAAGTAATGATTTCAGACCAGGCGTAACTATCGAAATCGACGGCCAGGTATGGCAGGTCGTTGAATTCCAGCATGTAAAACCGGGTAAAGGTGCTGCTTTCGTCCGCGCTAAGATCAAGAACCTCGAAACGGGCGCTGTTGTTGAACGTACCTGGAACGCTGGCGAAAAAGTACAGGACGGCCACGTCGACCGCCGCCAGATGCAGTACCTCTATGAAAACGAAGGCATGTACTGTTTCATGGATAACGAAACATACGAACAGATCGAATTGAACAAAGAAAACCTCGGCGACGCTGTCCATTTCCTCAAAGAAGAAATGAACGTTTCCGTCATGATGTTCAAAGGCAAAGTCATCGGCATCGATCTCCCGGCTGCTGTCGAATTGAAAGTCGTCGAAACCGATCCCGGTGTCCGCGGTGATACAGCTACAGGCGGCAGCAAACCGGCTAAATTGGAAACGGGCTATGTCGTCAAAGTACCGCTCTTTATCAATGAAGGCGAAGTTCTCCAGATCGACACGAGAACCGGCCAGTATATCGGCAGAGCATAAGGTTAACGCAAGTCGTTAGCCGCCAGCCGCTAGCATAGGGTATCAAAGGGGCTTCGCACGTGCGACAGCCCCTTTTGTGGACTAAAGGGGTGATTCCCATGGAAACGACTGAAGTAAATGAATGGGGGAGTATCCATATTTCCCAGCGCGTCATTGCCTCTATTGCGGCTCTGACGGCGGCCCAATCGGCCTATGTCGCTGATTTGGGGACGAATATCGCCGAAGTGGCAGCGGAAAAGCTGGGGCGTACCCTTCCGGGCCGCGGCGTCGACGTCTCTATCGACGGCCAGCGCATCGAATTGACGGTCCGCCTGGTCGTCCGCTATGGCTGCCGTATTCCCGACGTAGCCCTGGAAGTGCAGAAGTCCGTCAAGGATGCCGTCGAAAAGGCGACGGCCTGCACGGTTACGGCGGTCCACATCATTGTACAACAGTTAGTGTTTGGAGAGGAGGACCGCCATGGATGAGGAACAGGATTTTGCCTATGCCGTCAGTGCCAAGGCCCTGGGCCATATCGCCGAGACGGCCGGCCGCCAGGCCTCTGGCGTCGTCGCTATACGCAGCCGCAGCGCGGCCGTGACGGACGGCGTCGTCCATCTCCATCTGGCCGTCCGCGCCCGTTATGGCGGCGACCTGCACGGCCTGGCCCTGGATGTCCAGCAGCGGGCGGCTGAGGCCATCGACGCCATGGTCGAACCAGAGGGCCTTGATATTTCCGTTACCATTGAAGACCTGGCGGTACTGCCGGCTGAATAAAGTTATTACAGGAGGAAACTCGTGAGCAGACATAAAGCGCGCCAGCAGGCGCTCGAACTTTTATATTCCCGTGAATTCCACGGAGAAAATGATATCCAGTACAGCGAACAGGAAATCCTGGAAAATGATTACGTCACGACCGACGCCTTGACCGAAGACGGCCCGGAACTGAGTGATCAGGAACGCAATGACTATTGCACGTATCTCGTCGAAACGACGACGGAACACCGGGACGAACTGGATACGATCATCCGCTCCTTTGCCAAGGGCTGGGACATCGAACGGATGAACCGCACGGACCGCAATATACTGCGCCTGGCCTTGTGCGAACTCGTATACCCCAAGGAAAGCCTGGCGCCGTCCATCGTCCTCAATGAAGCGGTCATCCTGGCCAAGGAATTCAGCGGCGACAAGTCGGCGCGGTTCGTCAACGGCATTTTGGGCGCTTATGTAAGGTCCCAGGCCTGATGGACGTCTTTCTCGGCATCGATACCAGCTGTTATACGACGTCGCTGTGCCTCGTCGACGCGGCTTATGACGTCGTCGCCGACGAACGCATCATCCTGAGCGTCGCCAAGGGCGGCCGCGGCCTGTCCCAGTCCAACATGGTCTATCAGCATACGCGCAACCTGCCGGTCCTCTTTGAACGGCTGGCTGGCGTCCTGGCCAGTGCCCATATCCGGGCCATTGCCGTGACTGACCAGCCCCGGCGCCGCGGTGATTCGTACATGCCCGCTTTCCTGGCCGGCCTCGGTTATGGCCGGGCCCTGGCCGCCGTTCTGGGCGTGCCCTTGTACCACCTGAGTCATCAGGAAAACCATCTCCTCGCCGTCCTGCGCAGCATGGGCTATATCGGCAGCGAGCCGTTCTACGGCATCCACCTGTCCGGCGGGACGACGGACCTGCTGCGGGCCGTGCCCGATGAAAAAGGCCTCGATATCACCCGTATCGGCGGCACCAGCGACATCAGTGCCGGCCAGTTCATCGACCGCATGGGCGTCGCCCTGGACCTGCCCTTTCCGGCTGGCGTTCATGTCGACAAGCTGGCTCAGACGGTAAATCCGCCCGTCAAGGGAGCTCATGTCTTTTGCCGCGATGGCCAGGTCAGCTTTTCCGGGCCCGAATCGCAGGGCCAGCGGCGCATCGCCGCCGGTGGGGAAGACCCGGCCCGCCTTTGCAGCTGGACGCTGTCGACGGTCTGGCGCGGCTTGGAGAGCCTCCTCGATTACGCCGCTGCCGATGGCATGAAACATCTCGTCGCCGCTGGCGGCGTCATGTCCAATGGCTACCTGCGCCGGCAGATGAGCGATTATTGCCGCCGCCATCAGATAGACCTGAATCTGGCAGCCGACGGCTTCAGTGCCGACAACGCGTCGGGCGCCGCCTTCTGGGCTGCCGTACAGGAAGGGAAGAAATCATGAAATATGCATCGGTTACGGACGTCGTCCGCCGCATCAAAGATGATATCCACGGCGATTACCGCTTGCAGAGCATCGCTATGGAAGGCAACATCATCGGCCTCAAGCGGGCGTCGAACGGCCATTATTATATGAATATCCGCGATGATCAGTGCTCCATCCGGGCCATCGTCTTCCGCAGCCGCGTGACGGCAGCGGTCCGGGCCGTCCGCGAAGGGGACCATGTCGTCGTCATCGGCGCCGTCAACGTCTATGAAAAAGGCGGCGCCCTTTCCTTTATCATTGAACAGCTCTTTTCCCAGGGGACAGGGTCTCTGCAGGCCCAGTACGAACGCATCAAGAATGAACTGGCGGCTCAGGGCTATTTCGACAGCAGCCACAAGAAGGAGCTGCCGCGCTTCCCCTGGCGCATCGGCGTCCTGACGTCGAAGACCGGCGCCGTGCTCCACGACATCTATAAGATTGCCGGCGAGCGCAATCCTTATGCCGAAATCATCCTGCATCCCATCCCCGTCCAGGGCGACGGCGTCGATACGGCCATCGCCAAGGCCATCGGCGAGATGGGCCGGCGCAAGGACCTGGACGTCCTCATCGTCGGCCGCGGCGGCGGCTCCATGGAAGACCTGTGGTGCTTCAACAGCCCGGCTGTGATCAAGGCCATTTACCATGCCAGCGTACCGGTCATTACGGCCATCGGCCATGAAACGGATACGACCCTGGCCGATTATGCCGCTGACGTGCGGGCGGCGACGCCGACCCACGCGGCCGAGATGGCTTTCTTTGACGTCAGCGAAGCGGAAATGGACCTGGCCGCACTGGCGGACCGGGCTTACGAACGGGTCATGGCCTGCATCGAAGACCGGCAGCGCTGGGTCGAACAGGCGGCGGGCCGGCTGAACCTGCAGCGCTACGATGCCTTCCTGGCCATGCGCGAAGCACGCCTGGCAGGCCTGATGGAACAGGCCGACCGCCAGCTGCGCCTCCATCTGGAACAGAAGCAGGGGAAGCTGAATACCCTGACGGCTTCCCTGCAGGCCCTGAACCCGGCAGCCCTCGTGCGCCGCGGCTACGGCCAGCTCATGCAGCATGACAAGATCCTTACAGATATCCACAGCGTGTCGAAAGAGGCCCCGCTGACGATACAAGTCGTCGACGGGACGATTACGACGGCTGTTAAAGAGGTGGACATATATGGCAAGAACGACTGATAAATTGAAGCGTTTTGAAAGCAATTATGAAAAATTGGAACAGCTCGTACAGGAACTGGACGCACCGGACCTGACGCTGAAGCAGTCCCTCGATTTATATGAAAAGGCCATCAAATTATCCCAGTCCTGCGAAGGCGCCCTGGAATATGCCCGCCAGAAGGCCCAGGCCCTGGCCGATGTCCGGGCCGATAAGGACAGCAGCGACGATGCGCCGGCTGAAGGGGTGTTGGACTTATGACCTTCCAAGACTATCTGGCAGGACAGCGTAAGCGCGTCGACGATTACCTGTCCCACGTACTGACGACGGACCAGCCGCGTTTTTCCAGGCTCTATGAAGCCATGGATTACAGCCTCCTGGCCGGAGGCAAGCGCATCCGCCCGGTCCTTCTGCTGGCGACGGTCGAAGCCCTGGAACAGGATGCCTCTCCCTATACGGGACTGGCCTGCGCTCTGGAATGTATCCATACGTATTCCTTGATCCACGACGACCTGCCCTGTATGGATGACGACGACCTGCGCCGGGGCAAGCCGACGAACCACGTCGTCTACGGTGCCGGCCTGGCTACCCTGGCCGGTGACGGCCTGCTGACCTTTGCCTTCGAGCTCATGGCCAGCCAGAAAGGCATTGCACCGGACAAACTGAACCGCTGCATCGCCGTCATCGCCAGAGCGGCCGGACCGGCCGGCATGGTCGGCGGCCAGGCCTTCGACCTGGCATCCGACGGCGACATGGCCATCGGCCGGGAAGGCATGGAACTCCTGCACCGTTCCAAGACGGGCGTCATCTTCAAGGCGGCCATCGACATGGCAGCCATCGTCGCCGATGCGTCGCCGCAGCAGCGGCAGGCCCTGGAAGCCTATGCGTCGTACATGGGCCTGACCTTCCAGATCACCGACGATATCCTCGATGTCGTCGGCGATGAAGCTTTGCTGGGCAAACCCGTCGGCAGCGACGCCCGCAACGACAAGGCCACGTATGTGACCATCTTTTCCCTGGACGAAGCCCGGCGCATGGCCCGCGAAGCGGCCGGCAAAGCCGTCCAGGCCCTGGAACCGTTAGGGCCGCAGGCCTGGTTCCTGAAAGAACTGGTCGAACATCTGCTGGTCCGCGTTCATTAATGTGAGAGGGGTATTACAGGTATGCAGCATAAAGAAAGATTAGACGTGCTTCTCGTCAGCCGCGGCTTGTCTGAAAGCCGGGAAAAGGCCAAGGCGACCATCATGGCCGGCCTGGTCTTCGTCGACAACCAGCGCGTCGATAAGGCGGGCACGAAGCTGCCCGTCGACGTAGATATTACCGTCAAGGGCAATCCCATTCCCTATGTCGGCCGGGGCGGCCTGAAACTGGAAAAGGCCATGGAAACGTTTCCCGTCGACTTGACGGGTAAGACCATGATGGATATTGGCGCCTCGACAGGCGGCTTCACGGACTGCGCCCTCCAGCGCGGCGCGGCCAAGGTCTTTGCCGTCGACGTCGGCTATGGCCAGCTGGCCTGGAAACTGCGGACTGATGACCGCGTCGTCAACATGGAACGGACCAATATCCGCAACGTCACTGTTGCAGATATCGGCGAGCCCGTCGATTTCATCTCCATTGACGTCTCCTTCATTTCCCTGCTCAAGATCATGCCGGCCGTCGAACCGCTGCTCAAGGCAGGCGGCACGATGGTCACGCTCATCAAGCCGCAGTTCGAAGCGGGCCGGGAACACGTCGGCAAAGGCGGCATCGTCCGCGACATCCAGGTCCACCGCGACGTCATCCGCCACGTCACGGACGGCATCGCCGACTGCGGCCTGTCGCCGCTGGGCCTGACCTTTTCGCCCATCAAAGGGGCTGACGGCAATATTGAATATCTCTTGTACAGCCGTAAAGATGACCCGTGCCATAACGATATCACCGACGCTGTCGTCGATGATATCGTCGGTAAATCCCATGAAATGTAGGTGATCCCCATGCGTATCGGTATTTTCCCGAACCTCGTCAAACGTGAAAGTGCTGCCATTGTCCAGCAGATGATCAAGATTTGTGAAAAACATGGCATTGAATATTACCTGCCAGCCTACGTCAGCGAGAGCCGACAGCCGGCGTATCAGCGCATCGGCGCTGAACACCTGCGGCCGCGCATGACCATTTACAGCACCATCGACGTGGCCATGATCCTCGGCGGCGACGGGACGATCCTCAAGATGGCCAAGCAGTTCGCTGAAGCCGATGTCCCGGTCTGCGGCATCAACCTGGGCTCCCTGGGCTTCCTCTACGAAGTCGAGACCAAGACCCTGGAAAAGCGCATGGAAGACATCCTGGCCGGCCGCTATTTCCTGGAAGAACGGATGATGCTCCATTCGGAACTGTGCTATGAAGACGGCCTGGTCCAGTCCCTGCCCGATGCCCTCAACGACATCGTCATCGGCCACGGCAACGTGGGCAAGCTCATCCGCATCGACCTGAGCATCAACGGCCACTTCATCCAGCAGTATCCCGGCGACGGCCTCATCGTGGCCACGGCGACGGGTAGTACGGGCTATACTTTCTCCAGCGGCGGCCCTATCGTCGCGCCCAGCGTGCCCTGCATCATGGTTACGCCTATCTGCCCGCATCTGCTGCTGAAAGTGCCCCTGGTCCTGCGCGATGACGACCAGGTGTCGGTGACCGTGGCCAACAGCCGCAACAGCGTCCGCGTCTCTGTCGACGGCATGATGGACCAGGAACTCATGCGCAACATGACCCTCCAGGTCCGCAAGTCCGACCACGTCTTGAAGATCATCCGCTTCAACAAGAATTATTTCTATAGCAACTTATTTACGAAAATGATGGGAAATGATTGACATGTATCCATTCCGCAATGCCGTTACGGTATCACATATGATGACTGAACCCTACGCCCGCCAGGCCCATGTCCTCGTCGACATGACCTGCGGCAACGGCCACGACACGGCCTTCCTGGCCCGCACCATGCCTGATGACGCCGTCCTCTACGCCTTCGATATCCAGCCCTGTGCCATCGAGCGCACGCGCCAGCGCCTGCAGGACGAAGGCCTGGGGGACAAGGACGTCCGCTGCCGCTGCGGGTCCCATGAACAACTGCTGGCTGATGTACAGTCAGACATTGACATTATCGTATTTAATTTAGGCTATTTGCCATCTGGTGACCATAAAATCCATACAAATTGTGAAATAACACTAAAAGCTATAAAAATAGGCTTGAATAAAATTGCGATAAATGGGATAATTATGATAACAGCCTATCCCGGTACGGAGGCCGGGGCTTGTGAAGAACAGGCGCTGCGGTCGTTCTTACAGACCATACCCCAGCAGGACTTCCATATTTCGTCCTGGCAACCCGTCAATGAGGTGCATTGTCCACCCGTATTATATATTGTACAGAAAAGAGGGAAACGTCATTATGAAGAGATTCCGTTACACCAAGATTAAAGAAATTGTCCAGTCCCGTCCTATCGAAACGCAGGAAGAATTAGCCAAGGCCTTGCAGGAAGAAGGCATCGAAGTCACACAGGCTACGGTTTCCCGCGATATCAAAGAGCTCATGCTCATCAAGGTCCCGACCAGTGATGGCCATTACCGCTACGCCCTGTCGCCGGAACAGAACATGCTCATGTCCAAGAACCGCATGGCCCGCCTGTTCCAGGACTCCATCGTCCGCGTCGATTCGGCGTATAACCAGATCATCGTCCATACCCTGCCGGGTTCGGCCAATCCCATTGCCGCCGCCATCGACCATGCCCGCTGGGAAAATGTCATCGGCACCCTGGCCGGCGACGACACGGTCCTCCTCATCGTCAAGGACACGGAAACGGTTCCGAAACTGGTCAAACTTATCGTATCGCTGATGAAGGAATGAGGCCCTTATGCTGCAGTCCCTGCACATCCACAATTTTGCTCTGATTGAAGACCTGCACCTTACTTTTGGCGACGGGGTGACGATTTTTACCGGCGAAACCGGCGCCGGCAAATCGATTCTCCTCGACGCCATCGGTATGCTGGCAGGCAAACGCGCATCGGCATCGTTCGTCCGTCACGGGACGGACTCATTCCTTGTCGAAGGCGCGTTCTTTTTTTCTCCCCTGCCAGAAGGGCTGGAACAGCTGCTGACCGATAATCACATCGAAGTCGATGAAGGCCAGCTCATCATTTCCCGCCAGTTCCAGCGCAGCGGCCGCGGGACGATCCTGGTCAACGGCACGCTGGTGCCGACGACAGTCCTGCGGCGCCTCGGCGCATACCTCCTGGATATCCACGGCCAGTTCGACAACAGCCTGATTTTCAACTCGTCTTACCACGTGGCCATCCTCGACGGCCTCACGGCCGACGTCCGTCAGGCCCGCCAGGACTATGACGAACTATATCGCCAGTGGCATCAGACGGAAGGCGAAATCAAGGCCCTGCGCCACGATGAAAGCGAAAAGGCGCGGATGCTCAGTATCCTGGCCTTTCAGATCAAGGAAATCGAAGGGGCCGCCCTGAAAGAAGGGGAAGACGACGAACTGGAACAGAAAATCAACAAGGCTTCCCATGCCGAACACATCAAGGATAACCTGAAAGAAGCCATGTTTGCCCTGGAAGGGGGCGAACGCCAGCCCGGCGTCATCGAACAGATCGAGACCATCCACCGCAGCCTGGAAAAGGCGTCGGTTTACGATGAAGCTTTCAGTGCCCTGGCCGGCAAAGTCGAGACTCTGTCCTATGAAATCGAAGACGTCCACGACGGCCTCCTGAGCTATGCCGATTCTTTCGACTTCGATGAACGGGCCCTGGATGCCATGCAGTCCCGCCTGGCGTCGATTGAAAAGCTTAAGCGCAAATACGGCTTCACCGTCGCCGATATTCTGCAATTCCTGGCCAAGGCCAAGGCCGATTACGAACGGCTCGACCAGTCCGAAAGCCACCTGGCCAAGCTGGAAGAGAAATTGGCCCGTCAGGCCGCGGCTGTGCGCCAGCAGGCCCAGGTCCTGGCGGCCGCGCGCCGTGACGCCGACAGCCAGTTCAGCCAGACCATGACGGCGACGCTCAACAAGCTGGGCATGCTGAACAGCCGTATCGCCTTCCACATCGAACCGATGAAGGACATCACAGCGGATGGTTCAGCCGGTATCGAGCTCTATTTCTCGGCCAATACGGGCGAAGATATGCAGCCCCTGGCCAAGATAGCATCGGGCGGCGAAGTATCGCGTATTGCCCTGGCCCTGAAGACGGCCGGTCCGGAACGGACGACGGGCAAGACGATGATCTTCGACGAAATCGACGTCGGCATCAGCGGCCAGACGGGCCTGCAGGTCGCCGACCACATCCGCCAGCTCTCCGGCCAGGGCCAGGTCTTCTGCATTACCCACCTGCCGCAGACGGCGGCCATTGCCGACCACCATTATTTCATATATAAGAAAGAAATGGACGGCCGCACGGTCACCCAGGTCCGGGGCCTCTCGGAAGGGGAACACGTCCTGGAAATCGCCCGCATGTTCGCCGGCAACGATACGACCAAGGCCAGCATCGAAGCCGCCCGCCAGATCGTAAAACAAGTCAAGGGCATGTAATGCCCTTGACTTGCGATTCGACATTGCTTTACGGGTTGACGAATGTCCGTGATAGGTATATAGTTAATTATAATTTCAAAAAATAGAAGTTCTACGAAAACGAACCCATAGGAGGGATAGATATGCTTCGTGTATTAGTCAATGGTGCCGATGGCCGCATGGGCAGCCAGGTCGTCAAAGCTGTCTTTGAAGATCCGGAATTGGAAGTCGCTGGCGGTATCAGCATCACTCATGTCGGTGAAGATGTCGGCGATATCGCCGGTGTCGGCCACTTAGGCCTGGCCATCCGCAATGACCTGGGCGCCGCCCTGGACGACATCAAACCGGATGTCGTCGTCGATTTCACGACGCCGAAAGTCATCTTCAACAACGCCAAGACCTGCATCGAACACGGTATCAACATGGTCGTCGGTACGACGGGCCTGACGGCAGACCAGCGCGATGAACTCAACGCCCTGGCACTGGAAAAGAAGACCAGCATCTTCATTGCGCCGAACTTTTCCATCGGTGCCGTCCTGATGATGAAGCTCTCGACAGAAGTCGCTCCGTATCTGCCGGATGTCGAAATCATCGAACTCCATCACAACAATAAACTGGATGCGCCGTCTGGTACGGCCATCATGACAGCTGATAAAATCGAAGCTGCCCGCAAGGCCGCTGGTGCTAAACCGGCTCCGGACAAGACCCATGAAAGCCTCGACGGCGCCCGCGGTGCCTCTGTCGCCGGGATCCCTATCCACAGCGTCCGCCTGCCGGGTTACGTCGCACATCAGCAAGTCTTATTTGGGGGGTACGGCGAACTGCTGACAATCCGCCACGACTCGATGGACCGCAAGTCCTTCATGCCCGGCGTCGTCTTAGCCGTCAAAAAAGTAAGCTCCCGTCCGGGCTTGACCTTTGGACTGGAAAACTATTTATAAAAGAACCATTAGGGGAGGAAGTTTGTTATGACAAAAGAACCGGTAGTAGCGATTTTAGGTGCCACAGGTGCCGTAGGCCAGGAATTTATCCGCTTGATCGAAGAACGCAAATTCCCGTACAGCAAGTTGAAGTTATTAGCATCGTACCGTTCGGCTGGCAAGAAATTGACCGTCAACGGCCAGGAATATACGGTTGAAGAAGCCAAACCAGAATCTTTCGACGGTGTTGATATCGGCTTGTTCGCCGGCGGCTCGATCAGTAAGGAATTGGGACCCGAAGCTGCTAAACGGGGCTGCGTCGTCATCGACAACTCCAGCACGTTCCGTATGGACCCGGATGTCCCCCTGGTCGTACCGGAAGTCAACCCTGAAGATATTGCCTGGCACAAGGGCATCATTGCCAACCCGAACTGCTCGACGATCATCATGCTCATGGCACTCAAGCCGATTCACGACTTGTCGCCGATCAAACGCATCATCGTCAGCACCTATCAGGCTGTATCCGGTGCCGGCAAAGAAGGTATCGACGAACTGCGCGATGAAACGGAAGCGTACCTCAAAGGCGAAGAAATGCAGCCCAAGATCCTGCCCAGCAAGAGCCTGCCCAAGCATTATCCCATCGCCTTCAACCTCATTCCGCAGATCGATAAATTCGTAGAAAAAGATTACACCAAAGAAGAAATGAAGATGGTCAACGAAACGCACAAGATGCTCCACGATGACTCCATCGCCATTACGGCTACGACGGTCCGCGTCCCGGTCTTCCGCAGCCATGCCGAATCGGTCTATGTCGAAACGGCCGATGAACTGACGGTCGATGCCGTCCGCAAAGCCATCGATGCCTTCCCGGGTGCCCAGGTCCAGGATAATCCGGCTGAAATGGAATATCCTATGCCTTTGTTCACGTCGGAAAAATATGACTGCTACGTCGGCCGTATCCGCAAGGATCTTTACAACCCGAAAGCCATCAACCTCTGGGTATCGGGTGACCAGATCCGCAAAGGCGCTGCGCTCAATGCCCTGCAGATTGCCGAATACATGCTGGCCCACGACATGATCCACTAGTACGAAGAGGGGAGAGAATCCTTTATGTTAACGTTTCCCAATGTTATTGTCGCTATGATTACGCCGTTCCATCAGGATGGCTCCGTCAATTACGAAGCTGCCGTCGAACTGGCTAAGAAATATGCTGACGAAGGATCGGCCATCCTCGTCGGTGCTACTACAGGTGAAGGGGCTGTCATGACGGAAGAAGAAAAACTCAAGCTCTTCAAAGTCACAGCCGATGCCCTGAAAGGCCAGACCCTGGTCATGGGCAATGTCGGGACCAACAATACGGCTCAGACCATCGCCATGATTCAGAAAGCGAAAGATACGGGCATCGATGCCCTGCTGTGCATCGTCCCGTATTACAATAAACCGAACCAGGAAGGCTGTTACGCCCACTTTGCAGCTATCGCCAAGTCGACGGACATGCCTATCTTCATTTACAACGTACCGGGCCGTACAGGCGGCAAAATCGAACCGCAGACGGTCTGCCAGCTGGCTCATGACTTCCCGAACATCATCGGTCTCAAAGATGCCAGCGGCGACCTGGACTACGCCGGTTACGTCGCAGCCAATGCACCGGAAGGGTTCCATCTCTACAGCGGTGATGACAACCTGACCCTGCCTATCGTCGCTGTCGGCGGCGAAGGCGTCATTTCCGTCGCTGCTCACGTCATCGGCAAGGAAATGAACGAAATGATCCAGGCCCACAAAGACGGCGACGTCAAGAAGGCAGCGGCCCTCCATCAGAAGTACCTGCCCTTCATGAAAGGCTGCTTCTGCACGGTCAGCCCGGTCCCGGTCAAAACTATGCTCAACATGCTCGGCTTCCCGGCCGGCCCGTTCCGCCTGCCCCTGGTAGACGCCACACCGGAAATAAAGGCCAAGTGCGAACAATACCTGAAAGACATCGGCAGATTATAAGTGCTGATAAACGGAAACCTCTCCGACCTGTACTCAAGCCTCCCTTATAGGGGAGGTGGCCCAGTGGGCCGGAGAGATTTCTATAAACTTGGTTTTATATTAAAAAAAGCCTTGACATATCCCCGATTTCTTGTTATTATATATAAGTCGTCAGGAACGACAAGATATGACTCGGTAGCTCAGCTGGATAGAGTGACTGACTACGAATCAGTAGGTCTAGGGTTCGAATCCCTACCGGGTCAC
>NZ_JBBMEU010000031.1:0-27028 GCF_040096415.1 Megasphaera intestinihominis | reverse complement strand
GCGGCCTGCGGGCCCGCCACGTGCGAGCCCCTACTCTTCCTCATTGTGGAGGACGCTGATTTTGGGAGTATGGTGGATGGCTTGTTCAAATTCGTCCTGGATTTCCTGGCTCGGTCCGCCGTCGAGTTTGCTGACGATGTAGATGGCGATGAGCGAGAAGAGGAAGCCCGGTACGATTTCATAGAGGCCGAACCAGGCGAACTGTTTCCAGATGAGGACGGTCAGGCCGCCGACGATGATGCCGGCCAGGGCGCCGTTCTTGGTCATGTTCTTCCAGTACAGGGACAGGAGGATGGTCGGGCCGAAGGCGGCACCGAAGCCAGCCCAGGCATAGGAGACCATGGTCAGGATGTAACTGTTCGGGTTGAGGGCCAGGACGATGGCCAGGGCGGCGACGACGAGGACCGTCAGGCGGCTGACGTAGATTAATTCTTTATCGCTGGCATTCTTGCGGACGAAGGTATGATAAAAGTCCTTGGAAATGGCCGAGGCCGTGACCAGCAGCTGCGACGAGGCCGTACTCATGATGGCTGCCAGGACGGCCGATAAGATGAGGCCCGAAGCAAAAGGCGGGAAGAGCTGACGGCTCATGACCAGGAAGACTTTTTCCGAATCGGCGCCGACTAAAGGCGTCGGGACGATGACTTTGCCTACCAGGCCGACCAGGACGGCAGCGGCCAGGGAGATGACGACCCAGGTCATGGCGATGTGTTTCGATTTCTTCAGTTCCGTCGGGTCGCCGATGGCCATGAAGCGGACCAGGATATGGGGCTGGCCGAAGTAGCCGATGCCCCAGGCCAGGGCGGAGATGATGCCGATGATACCCGTCGTCGTCGTGTCCGGTGCCATTTCCAGCAGGTTCGGTGCCGTCGTAGCCAATCGGGTCATGACGGCGTCGCAGCCGCCAAAGGCGATCATGCCGACCAAGGGGACCAGGACGATGGCCAGGAACATCATGCAGCCCTGGATGAAGTCGGTCCAGCAGACGGCCATGAAGCCGCCCAGGAAGGTGTAGATGACGACGACGCCGGCACTGAGCAGTAGGGCCGAGAAGTAGTCCATGCCGAAGACCGATTCAAAGAGCTTGCCGCCGGAGACGAAGCCCGATGACGTGTATATAAGGAAAAATATAAGGATGAAAATAGCCGAGATGATGCGGATGATATTTTTTTCATCGTGGAAGCGGTTCTTCAAATAGTCCGGCATGGTCAGGCTGTTGTTGGCCACTTCGGTATAGTTACGCAATCTCTGGGATACGAACTGCCAGTTGAGGTAGGTACCGATGGCGATGCCAATGGCAATCCAGGCAGCCGAGATACCTGTAGAATAAGCGAAGCCCGGTACGCCCATGAGCATCCAGCCGCTCATGTCCGATGCTTCGGCACTCATAGAAGTGATCCATGGACCCAGGCTGCGCCCGCCGAGAATATAGTCGCTCAGCCGCTGCTGGGACCGGGAATAATAGACGCCAATCGCCAGCATTGCCAGTAAGTAGAGGGCAAAGGCTGTCAATATGGACACATCATATTGCATCATAATGATAAAACCCCTTTCACGTGGTGGATAAATAAATAATAAAATCATTTTAGCATATTCATGCGGTGTTGTATATGGGAAAATACCTGTTCTTTCCCAAAGGAATCCCCTTATATTTTCTTAAATCCCTTTGAAACGGTTGCAAAATAGGCGCCAATCACGGTATAATGTATAATTGATATAATATCACAGAGTGGATTGCAAATTGTGTAAATTGGAGGTCTCGGATAGGTGTTTAATAAACTGATACAAAGACTGCTCGGGAATAACACGGAGCATGAATTAAAGAAGATGTGGCCCATTGTCCGCCGCATCAATGATCTGGAACCGAAATTGGCAGGCCTGAGCGATGCGTCGCTGCAGGAGAAGACCTTCGAGTTCAAGAATCGTCTGGCCAACGGTGAAACGTTGGACGACATTCTGCCCGAAGCCTTTGCCGTCGTCCGCGAAGCTTCACGTCGTGTGACGGGGATGCGCCATTTTGACGTCCAGCTCCTGGGGGGCATCGTCCTTCACCGCGGGGATATCGCCGAAATGCGTACGGGTGAAGGCAAGACCTTGGTCGCGACGCTGCCGGTTTACCTCAATGCCCTGACGGGGAAGGGCGTCCACGTCGTCACCGTCAATGACTACCTGGCTACTCGTGACAGTGAAGACATGGGCCGCATCTATAAGTTCCTCGGTCTGTCCGTCGGCCTCATCGTCCACGACCTCACGTATGACCAGCGCCGCCGGGCGTATAACGCCGACGTCACGTATGGGACGAACAATGAATTCGGCTTCGACTATCTGCGCGATAACATGGTCATCAGTGCCGACCAGATGGTACAGCGGCCGCTCAATTATTGTATCGTCGACGAAGTGGACTCGATCCTCATCGACGAAGCGCGGACGCCGCTCATCATTTCCGGCCCGGGTGAAAAATCGACGGACCTGTACTACACGCTGGCAGGCATCGTCAAGACCTTCACCAAAGACGACTACACGATGGACGAAAAACAGAAGACCATCGCGCCGACCGACTCGGGTGTTGCCAAAGTTGAAAAGATGTTGGGCATCAGCAACATGTTCGACAACGACCACCTCGATTTGAACCACCTCGTCATCCAGGCCCTGCGGGCGCGCTTCATGATGCACCGCGATAAGGATTACGTCGTCAAGAACGGCGAAATCGTCATCGTCGATGAATTCACAGGCCGCCTCATGTTCGGCCGCCGTTACAGCGATGGCCTGCATCAGTCCATCGAAGCCAAGGAAAACGTCAAGGTCCAGGGCGAAAGCAAGACCCTGGCTACGATTACCTTCCAGAACTACTTCCGTATGTACGACAAGCTGGCCGGCATGACCGGTACGGCCAAGACGGAAGAAGACGAATTCAACAAGATCTATAAACTCGACGTCTACGTCATCCCGACCAACAAACCGGCTATCCGCCGCGATCTGCCGGACGTCATCTACAAGACGAAGAACGCCAAGTACCGCGCCGTCGTCCGGGAAGTCAAGAAGCGCCACGCTACGGGCCAGCCGATCCTGGTCGGCACGACGTCCATCAACCAGTCGGAAATCCTCAGCCAGCTCCTGGATAAGGAAAATATCGTCCACAACGTGCTCAACGCCAAATACCACGAAAAAGAAGCGGAAATCATCAAGAACGCCGGCCAGAAGGGCATGGTCACCATTGCCACCAACATGGCTGGCCGCGGCACGGACATCAAACTCGGGCCAGGCGTCGCTGAACTGGGCGGCCTGATGATCATCGGTACGGAACGCCACGAAAGCCGCCGTATCGACAATCAGCTGCGCGGCCGTGCCGGCCGTCAGGGCGACCCGGGTACGACGCAGTTCTTCCTGTCTCTGGAAGACGACCTCATGCGTATCTTCGGCTCGGAAAACATTTCCAAGTTCATGGATAAATTGGGCATGGATGAAGACGAACCGATTACGGCCAAGATGATTACCCGGTCCATTGAAAAGGCTCAGAAGAAAGTCGAAAGCCACAACTTTGAAATCCGTAAATACGTCCTGGAATATGACGATGTCATGAACCAGCAGCGTGAAGTCCTCTATGGCCAGCGCCATCAGGTCCTTACGGCTGATTCCCTGCGCGATACTATCATGGGCATGGTCGACGATATCATCCACGAAGGCCTGGACAAATATGCCAATGAAAAGCTCTATCCTGAAGAATGGGATTTCGCCGGCCTCCTGAGCCAGATGCAGCAGTATTTCGTGCCCAAGAACGCTACGTCTGTGGAAGAACTGGAAAACCTGAGCCGCGTCGAAGTCCAGGATAAATTGAAACAGATCGCCGTCGACCTCTATGAAGAACGCCTCAAGGAAATCGGCGAACAGACCATGAAGGAACTGGAAAAGGCCATCATGCTCCGTGTCGTCGACAGCAAGTGGATGGACCACCTCGACGCTATGGATGCCCTCAAGGAAGGCATCAACCTGCGGGCTTACGGCCAGAAGAATCCGCTCGTCGAATACAAATTCGAAGCCTATGAAATGTTCGAGGAAATGATCGAATCCATCAAACGGACCGTCGTCACCTTCCTCTATCATATCCAGGTCACGTACAGCAAGCCCGTACCGCAGGCGGAAGATCATCTCCAGGGCGCTCACGAAGTCCACGAAGAAAGCAAACCCGTCAGCGCCGAAGACATCAAGAAAGACGAAGAACGGGAACGGCAATGATGGCGTAGGGGCGTCCACGCGAATCCCGTATAAATTATCCCGTGTAGGGGCGCCTACGTGGGGCGCCCGCGCGAATTCTGTGAACATCCTATTATAGTTATGTTTTATGAAAGATGGTGATACTTGTGTTGTTAGATGAAATGCGTAAACCGCTGGAAGACCTCAAACATAGAATACAAGAAATCGGGGATTCACTTTAACTTACCTCGGAAAAAAGAACGTATCATGGATTTAGATATGCAGATGAGTGACCCGACCTTCTGGGATGACCCGGACAAGGCCAAGAAGATTTCCCAGGAAGCGACGCTGCTCAAGACGGAAGTCGAAGGCCACGAAGAACTCGTCCGCAAAGCTGATGACCTCAGCGACTATTTGGAAATGGCCATGGAAGATGGCGACGCCTCCTTTGCCGAAGACATTGAAAAGCAGTACCACGACCTGCTCAAGGACATCGAAAAGCGGGAAGTACGGCTCCTCTTGTCCGGCGAATACGACAAGTGCAACGCCCTCATCACTTTCCACGCCGGTGCCGGCGGTACGGAAGCTCAGGACTGGGCACAGATGCTCATCCGCATGTACACCCGCTGGGCTGAACGCAATGGCTACAAACTGACCGTCCTGGATATGCAGCCCGGTGATGAAGCGGGCATCAAGAGCGCTGCCTTCCGCGTCGAAGGCGAATACGCCTATGGCTATTTGAAATCGGAAAAAGGCGTCCACCGCCTGGTCCGCATTTCGCCTTTCGATGCCGCAGCCCGGCGCCACACGTCCTTTACGGCTGTCGATGTCATGCCGGAACTGCCGGACGACGTCGATGTCGAAATCAATATGGACGACGTCCGCGTCGATTACTTCCGCGCCTCCGGTGCCGGCGGCCAGCACGTCAACAAGACGAGTTCCGCTGTCCGCATGACTCACATGCCGACGGGCATCGTCGTCCAGTGCCAGAATGAACGGTCACAGCTGCAGAATAAGGAAATGTGCCTGAAGTACTTGCGGGCTAAGCTCTTTGAATTGGAACAGGAAAAGCAGGAAAAACTGAAAGCCGAAATCGGCGGCGTCCACCAGGCTATCGAATGGGGGAGCCAGATCCGCTCGTACGTGTTCCACCCGTACAACCTGGTCAAGGACCACCGGACCAATGTCGAAACGGGCAATATCCAGGCTGTCATGGACGGCGACCTGGACATCTTCATCGAAGGGTATTTGCAGCAGGAAAAAGAAAAGAAGTTAGCAAAGCAGGAGCTCTAAAGTAAATGAAAAAATGGATGATTTTCTTTGTCATCGTCGCAGCCCTCTTGGTCGGCGCCAATTCCTATGCGCCCCAGCTGGCCGAAGCCGGCCTCTGTCAAGCCTTGTCGGCGACACTCAATCTGCACAGCGATGATGTCCGCGTCCAGGCGTCGCCAGGGGCGAAGATCTTCCTCGGCGACATCGACGCCATTACGGTTCATGCCAATAATTTCCAGGCTGGCGATCTGACCTTCGCCCACTTCGACTGCAATCTCTACGGCGTCCATTTCAAGCCGCTCCTGGCCCTGGCCGATCAGGAAGTCCGGGTCACCCGGGCCGAGAGCGGTGAAATGACGGCATCCATCCGCAGCGAAGAACTGGAAAAGTTCCTGGTCAAGAAGGTCCAGGGACTGACGGACCCGCAGGTCTCCTTTGAAGACGACGCCGTCCGCGTTCAGGGACGGGTGAAGCTGGGCGGCCTCGTGTCGGCCCAGGCTGATGTCCGCGGTCATTTTGGCATGAAAGGGTCGAAGCTCATGTTCATCCCGTCGTCCGTGACGGTAGAAGGCATGGGCATGCAGATCAGCACGACGCAGATGGCCAATGCTGAGATTTACGACTTTGCCGAATTCCCCTTGGGAATCCAGCCGGACAGCGTCACCATGCGCGACGGCCTCCTGACCATCCATGGCCAGGTGAGCAACTCATAGATAAGGTGAAGAGAATGACAAACATGAATAAACGCAGTATGCTGGCGATGATACTGGCCGTCTTTATCGGCCTCGTATGTGCGCTGGGCATGTGCGTACAACGCAATGCGATAGAAAATGAGTCGACGACGGTAGAACAGGCTATGGATTATGATGCCATCGTCGTCATGGCCCGTAACGACGGCTACGACCTCGACACGGCACTTCAGATGTGCCGCGATGCCGGCGTTACGAGCTTTACCATTTACGATACTACCCTCAATAAGCTGACCCAGCGCGGCGAACTGTCGCTGGTGACGAAACTCGGTGCCGACCTCTATTATCCTCAGTTCGGCATTACCGACAAATCCTATGACTACTACCTCATCGGCAAGCCCCAGGGCCAGACGGACCTCTATTTCGACGAAGTCGTATCCGACCTCAAGACCCGCCTGGGTGACGATAAAGTCAAGATCATGTCCCATGGCCCGTACCGTATTGTCGGTATTCAAGGTGTCATGCCGGGCTTAGGCGATGTCAACCTGGGTATCCTCAGCGCTGACGCCAAGACTATCAGCGACCACGGCTTCCACGTCATCCTGCGGCCGACGAATTACAGCAACCCGACGAAGGAACAGGTCGCTCATTTCTTCGACCGCGTCGATCAGATCAAGAATGTATCGGGCATCATGTTCGTCGGCAAGGAAGTCCTGGGCTATACGCCGGTCAACGCCGAACGCAAGACCATGCTGGACTATACGGCGGACAACCTGAACGACAGGGACATTCCTTTCTATATGATCGAATCGGTCAACCAGCTCCAGTATAATCAGCAGGACGGCATGTATGACCTGGCCGGCCTGGTCCATTACCGCACGGCCCGCGTCTATGCCATGGCCAAGGAAGAACTGGAAAAGATTACGCCTGAAGAAGCGGCTATGCGCTTTTACATCAGCGACCTGGAACGCAATGCCCGGGTCAATCTCTATCCGCTCTATAAGAAGCCTCTCCACGGCATGAACCTGACCCAGACCAACTTGTCTTACGTCAAGATGGTTTCGCAGAAACTGACGGACCGGGGCTACACCCTGGGCCGGGCTTCCATCATGCCGGCCTATTATCCGAACCGCCTGCTCCTGGCCATTACGGCAGCGGCAGCAGCCTGCGGCTTCGTCTTCGTCCTCAACCTGCTCCTGCCCTTGACGGACCGCAAGAACTACATCCTCATGGGCCTGGGCATCGTCTGTGCCGTCATCGGTGCTATCGTCGCCAAAGGGGCCTTGTTCCTCCAGGTCTGGGCTATCGGCTGTGCGACAGCTGCGCCGACAGCGGCCATTCTCCTGGCCCTGGACCACTGGAAGAAGATGAAGATCACTAAGAAACTCGGCTATGGCCGCGTCGTCCGCGATGGCACCATCGGCTTGTTCTTTGCCGTCGCCGTGGCCATGATCGGCGGCCTCTATATCGCCGCCATGCTGGGCAATATCCGCTTCTTCATGGAATTCGACTTCTACCGCGGCGTCAAGCTGACCTTCATCCTGCCCCTGATCCTGGTGGCTATCGGCTATCTGCGCCGCTTCCCGCTCATGGGACAGACCATCGCCTCGCCGGAAGACCTAAAGGTCTTCGTCAAGGATTTCCTCAATATTCCCATTAAGATGGGGACCATCCTTATCCTGGCCGTCCTGGCCCTGGCTGGCGTCATCTTCGTCGGCCGCAGCGGCCACACGGCAGGCGTCCCCGTACCGGGCGTGGAAGTCGCTATGCGCCGCTTCCTGGAAAATGTCCTCTATGCCCGCCCGCGGGAAAAGGAATTCCTCATCGGCCATCCGGCCTTCTACCTCATGGTCGCTGCGCTGTACCGTAAATGGCCGCAGCTGCTGCACTTCTTCCTGGTCATCGCCGCTGCCATCGGCGTCGGCTCTATGGTCGAAACCTTCGCCCATATCCGCACGCCTTTCCTCATGTCCTTCATCCGCGGCATCAACGGCTGGGTGACGGGCATGGTCATCGGTATCGGCCTGATCATCGCCATTGCCATCGTCAGCTATGTGACGACGTGGCTGGGAAAGCAGGTGGCCCATCGTGACTAGAGTCGTTATTTCCGGCTATTACGGTTTTGCCAATGCCGGCGACGAAGCCATGCTGGCGGCCATTGTCGGCTCCCTGAAAGACATCATTCCCGACGTATCGATTACGGTCATCACCGGCAACTGCCGCATGACCCGGGAAAACCATAACGTACAGGCTGTACACCGCCTGAACTTCTTTGCTATCGCAGCGGCCATTCGCCGCTGTGATATTCTTATAAGCGGCGGTGGCAGCCTTTTGCAGGACGTGACCAGCGCCCGCAGCCTCTATTATTACTTGTGGATCATGAAAATCGCCCTGTTCTTCAAGAAGCCCGTCATGCTCTACGCTCAGGGCATCGGCCCCGTCCGCGGTGCCAAGGCCCGCCGGGCTGTGCGCGATGTCTTGCAGCGCGTCGCCGTCATCGGCGTCCGCGATGCCGATTCCAAAGCCGAACTGGCCGCCATGGGCGTGACCCGGCCGCCTATCCATGTCACGGCTGACGCCGTCTTGTCCATGCATCCCGTCGATAAGAACATCGGCCTCTATATTCTCAAGAAACACGGCATCACCGGCATCCGCCGGCGCCTGGGCATTGCCGTCCGCAACTGGCAGGACCATGAAGCCTATAAGGACGCCATTGCCGCTGCTGTTGACGAGCTGCAGGAAACACAGGACGTCCACGTCATCTTCATCCCCATGCAGTACCCGGCCGACGTCGAAGCCGGCCGCGACATTGCCAGCCGCATGAAGACGAAAGCCGTCGTCCTCGACGGCCACTATACGACGGTGGAATTCATGTCCCTCATGGGCTGTATGGATGCGGTCATTGCCAACCGCCTGCATGCCCTCATCTTTTCGGCTATCATGCAGGTGCCGGCGACGGCCGTGTCGTATGACCCGAAAATCGACAGTTTCATCGACCTCATCGGCGATAGGGTCTGCGGCACGACAGAAGACGTCCAGGCTGCGGATATCGTCGCCGACGTGAGCCAGAAATTGGCTCTCGGCCATTTGGCGCCGGAAATCAAGGCCCGCCTCAATCACCTGCGGCGCCAGTCCCTGCGCAATGCCTATCTGGCCCTGCGCATCCTGGAAGGCCGCAAGGGCGTCCGCAAGCGCCTGCAACAGCATCGGAGGTCCTTATGATTGAATTAAAGAACGTATCCAAGGTCTATGACAATGGCTCCATTGCCCTGGACCACGTATCGCTCCATATCGGCAAGGGCGAGTTCGTCTTCGTCGTCGGCGCCAGCGGTGCCGGCAAGTCGACGCTCATCAAGCTCTTGTCCTATGAAGAACTGCCATCGCGGGGTTCGGTCTTCGTCAACGGCATTGAAGTCAATAAGCTGGCCAAGAACCGCGTGCCCTATCTGCGCCGCAAAATGGGCATCGTCTTCCAGGATTTCCGCCTCCTGCCCAATAAGACGGCTCAGGAAAACGTGGCCTTTGCCATGGAAGTCATCGAAGCGCCGCGGCGCCTTATCCGCCGCCGTGTCCGCGATGTCCTCGACCTGGTCGGCCTGGTCGGCAAGGCCGATGCCCTGCCTAAGAACCTCAGCGGCGGCGAACAGCAGCGCGTAGCCATCGCCAGGGCCATCGTCAACCGGCCGCTGCTGCTCATTGCCGATGAACCGACGGGGAACCTGGACCCGGAAACGTCGCGGGACATTATGGAAGTCTTCAAGAAAATCAACCACATGGGGACGACAGTCCTCATGGTGACTCATGATAAGACCCTCGTCGACATGATGAACAAGCGGGTCATCGAAATCGACGGCGGCAAAGTCGTCCGCGATGAACAGAAGGGGGGCTATGACGATGAAAATTAGGACCATGCGCTACTACATGGCCGAAGCCATTCAGTCGTTCTGGCGCAACCGCTTCATGTCCATCGCGTCCATTGCTACCGTCGCCTTGTCCCTGTTCATCCTGGGCATTTTCCTGACCCTCGTGGCCAACCTCGATTATTTCGCTGAGAACCTGGAAAGCCAGGTCGAAATCACGGTCTATCTCAAAGACGACGTGACCCAGAAGGACATCGACAGCGTCGGCCGCCGCCTGAGCGCCCTGCCCGATGTGAAGTCCGTATCCTTTACCGACAAGGACCAGGCCATGGACATCCTCAAGGACCGCATGAAGGACCAGCCGGGCATCCTCGACGCCCTGGACGGCAAGAATCCCCTGCCCAGTTCTTATGAAGTGACCTTTACCGAACCGGAAGCCGTGCGCCGGACGGCCGACATCGTCGCTGACTATCCCGAAGTCGAAGGGACCCATTACGGCCAGGAAATCATCGAACAGCTCTTCCAGATCACACGCATCATCCGCTGGGGCGGCATTGCCCTGATCATCTTCCTGACCCTGGCTATGCTGTTCATCATTTCCAACACTATCCGCCTGACCGTCTTCGCCAGGCGCAAGGAAATCGCCATCATGAAATACGTCGGCGCGACGAACTGGTTCATCCGCTGGCCGTTCCTCCTGGAAGGGCTGCTCCTGGGCTTCATCGGCGGCGTCCTGGCCGACCTGGCCTTGTGCCAGTTCTACGGCTTCGTCGTCACGGCGGTCCACCAGTCCCTGGCCTTCCTGCCCATGGTCAGCGTCTATCCCTTTATGTACCGCACGGCAGCCATCCTCTTGGTCATCAGTATGATCATCGGCGCCCTGGGCAGTACGATTTCGCTGAAACGATATATGAAGGTGTAATATGGTAAGAAAATATATCATCCTCGCCGTGACGGCAGCCCTGTTATCGCCGTGTCTCCTGACCTTTGCCGACGATGACCTGCAGGGCCAGCTGGACGACGTCCAGACCCGCATGGCCGAGCAGAGTGAGAAGAAGGCCCAGGCCCAAATGGTCATCGACAACGTCAGCGATAAGCTCTATGAAATCCAGAAGAGCCTGGAAGCCGCTCAGGGCGAATACCAGACGGTGACGGCCGATTTGGCGGCGACGGAAGAAAAAATAGCCGCGACCCAGGCCGAGCTCGACGAGAACCGGGCGCGCCTGCAGAAGCGGGAGAAAGTCTTTACCAAGCGCATCCGCGATATCTATATGCACGGCCAGCTGAGTTATCTCGACGTCGTCCTCGGCGCCAAGGATTTCAGCGACTTTTCCAACCGCCTGGAACTCCTGCGCCGCGTCGTCGATGCCGATATCTCCCTCATTTCTGACATCCGTCAGGAACGGGCAGCTATCGAAGCGGCTCAAAAAGAATTAGAAGTACAGCGCGACCGTCAGGCACAGCTGCGCGATGAAGCGAAGGCCAAGCGCGACGAAATCGCCGCCCATAAAGACGAACAGCAGGCCGTCCTTTACCAGGCCCAGAACGATAAGGCTACGGCTGAGAAGGCCTATGCCGAATATCAGCAGGCTTCCCAGTCCCTGGGCGACAAGCTGCGCCAGCGGGCTGCCGAAGAAGCGGCGGCCCAGGCCGCGCCGCCTGCCCCGGACAGCAGCGATGGCAGCGATTCCCAGCCCGTCAGCAGCGGCGGGACGGGAGCCATGATCTGGCCCGTCAACGGCGTCATCACGTCGCCTTACGGTTACCGGACTCATCCCATCTTTGGGACGACCATCTACCACAGCGGCATCGATATCGGCGTCGATTATGGCACGCCTGTCCAGGCAGCCGATGGCGGTACCGTCGTCGAAGCCGGCTGGATCAGCGGCTATGGCTATGCCGTCGTCATCGACCACGGCAACGGCCTGTCGACGTTGTACGGCCACAATCAGGAACTCGCCGTCTCGCCGGGCCAGGCCGTCTCTCAGGGCCAGGTCATCGCCTATGCCGGCTCGACAGGCAACTCCACGGGCCCGCACGTCCACTTTGAAGTCCGCGCCAATGGCGACCCCGTCGACCCCCAGGGGTATTTGTAGGGGGAAGTCGGCGCGTCACGGCTTCTGCTGATAGGCACGAGTACTTTTTGTATAGTATAAAGTTTGTAGTACAGAGTTTGTAGCGATGGCTTTAAATTTTTGGACATTTACTGCAAACTAAAAACTGCAAACTATGAACTAATTTCGAGGAGGCACCCTGATGGGGAAACATAGTTTACGGCAGACGTGGGAGAGCGTCCGCCGGCCGCTGGGATATGTCTGCAGCGGTATGATCATCATGATTGTCGCCATGGTTGGCCTCTTTTGGTATTATACGGGCCGGCCTTCGTCGATGTTCGAGTTTTTCCGGACCTTGGAAATCATCGAAAGCCATTATGCCGAAAATGTCGATAAAAACGCCATCTTTGACGGTGCCTTGAAGGGCATGGTCAGTACTTTGGGCGATAAACATTCGACCTATCTCGGCGGCGATTTGTATAAAGACTTTTCCGCCCAGATGAGCGGCACTTACGCCGGCATCGGCGTCTACATCGCCTCTACCGATGAAGGCATCCTCATCGCCGGTGTCATGGAAGGCAGTCCGGCTGAGGAAGCGGGTCTCCAGCGCGGTGATATCCTGGTGTCCATTGATGGCACGTCCGTCGAGGGCTATCAGCTGGAAGATGTGTCCAAGAACATCCGCGGACCTGTCGACACCAGCGTCGACCTCGTCGTCCGCCGCGATGGCGAAGAACAATCCTTTACCGTCCAGCGCCGCCAGATCCACGTGCCGACAGTCGCCGGCAAGATGGTCGACGGCACGGACGTCGGCTATATCCGCGTGGCCGTCTTCAGTGATGGCACGGCTGACGATTTCACCAAGGAATTTACCAAGCTCCGCGAGCAGGGCATGAACAAGCTCATCCTCGACCTGCGTGACAACCCGGGCGGCATCGTCGAACAGGCTGTCGGCGTGGCCAGCAATTTCGTTCCGCCCAACAGTACCATCGTGTCTTATACGGAACAGGATGGCAAAGTGGACCAGTACACGGCCCAGGGGACGGATGACCCGATTCCCATCGTCGTCTTGGTCAATGAAAATTCGGCCAGCGCTTCGGAAATCGTCGCCGGTGCCGTCCAGGACATGAAACTCGGACCCATCGTCGGCGTCAAGACCTACGGCAAGGGGACCGTCCAGGGCGTCTTCCCCGTCGACTCGGCATCAGCCGTCAAAGTGACCGTCGCCAAGTATCGGACGACGAATGGCCGCGAAATCGACGGCGTCGGTATCGAACCGGATGTCGTCGTTCCCTTGACGCCGTCCGACCCGGAAGACAGCCAGTTCGAGAAGGCTTTGGAAATTATTCAGGAAAAATGACTTTACAGATGAGCGAATATGCTTTAAAATTTGATAGTAACGTCAATTAGATATTTTTGGACAGATAGACAGGAGACATGGTATATGTATGCTGTGTCTCTTTCTGTATCCGCATGTATTCCTATGAGGTGAAATATGTTTATAGACAGAGCAAGAATTTTTGTACAGTCCGGCAAGGGCGGCGACGGCATGAGCAGTTTCCGTCACGAAAAGTTCGTCCCCAAGGGCGGGCCGAACGGCGGTGACGGCGGCCAGGGCGGCAACGTCGTCCTCGTCGCCGACCGCAACGTCAATACCCTGGTCGACTTCCGGTTCCGCCGCCTGTTCAAGGCCAAGCCCGGCGGAAAAGGTGAAGGCAGCAACAAGTACGGCCGCAATGCCGAAGATTTATTGATCACTGTTCCCTTGGGGACCATCGTCAAAGATGAAGAAACGGGCCAGGTCATGGCCGACTTATCCCGCGACGGCCAGCGGGCCATCGTCGCCAAAGGCGGCCGCGGCGGCCGCGGCAACTGGCATTTCCGCACCAGCGCCAACCGGACGCCGACCTTTGCCGAACGGGGCGAACCGGGGGAAGAACGGTGGCTGCGCCTGGAACTGAAGGTCCTGGCTGACGTCGGCCTCCTGGGTTACCCCAGCGTCGGCAAGTCGAGTATCCTGCGCAAGGTTTCGGCAGCTCAGCCGGAAGTCGCAGCTTACCACTTCACGACGCTCAACCCGATTTTGGGTGTCGTCAACCTGCCGGACCACCGCAGTTTCGTCATGGCCGATATCCCCGGCCTCATCGACGGCGCCAGTGAAGGCGTCGGCCTGGGCCACGATTTCCTGCGCCACATCGAACGGACGAAGATCCTCATCCACGTCGTCGACGTGTCGGGCATCGAAGGGCGCGACCCCATCGAAGACTATGAAAAGATCAATGCCGAACTGGCGAAATACAGCGAAAAACTGGCGCGCAAACGCCAGGTCGTAGCGGCCAACAAAATCGACCTCCTCGGCGATTCGGACAACCTGGAACGGCTCATGGACTACATGACCGCTCACGGCGTCGAAGTCTATCCCATCTGCGCCATGACCGGCGAAGGCATGGACAAGCTCCTGGAACGGGTCTGGACGATGCTCGAAGAGTACGTCGAAGAACCGGACGAAACGACGGAAGAAGTCGTCTATAAAGCCCAGAATAAGCCGGACTTTGAAGTCAAGCGCGACGACGACGGCGCCTTCGTCATCACCGGCGCCCGCATCGAAAACCTCGTCGCTATGACCAACTTCGACGACGACCAGTCCCTGCGCCGCTTCCAGCGCATCTGGCGCTACATGGAACTGGACAAGCTCCTCCAGGAACACGGCATCCAGGACGGCAACACCGTCCGCATTTATTCCATGGAATTTGAATACCACAAATAACGCAGGCCGCCATTGGCTCCCCTGATAGGGGAGCCATCGTAGGGGCTCGCACGTGGCGAGCCCGCCTGAGTCCAACATATTTTATATAATAATGAGCACAAGGAGATCCATATGAACAATAAAGATAAGAAGCAACTCAAGGGCATGGCCAGCCTCATGCCGTCTGTCGTCCAGATTGGCAAGGACGGCCTCAGCGATGCCGTCATCGACAGCGCCCGTGCTGCTATTACGGCGCGGGAACTGATCAAGGCCCACGTCCTCAACAACGCCAATCTGCCGACGAAGGAAACCATGGAAGATTTGGCCGACATGCTCGGCGCCGAACTCATCCAGGTCATCGGCCACTATGGCGTCTTATTCAAGAAGAAAGACAAGAAATCTCATTACGAATTTATTAAAGACTAGGACGTGAGGCTTTGTGAACAGTACAAGCAGGGACTTCGGCCAGAAGAAACGCATCGTCGTCAAGGTCGGGTCCAGCACCATTTCCCATGCTACGGGAAAATTGAACTATCGGCGTATGGAACACCTGGTCCGGGAACTGGCGGATCTCCAGAACCAGGGTAAGCAGATGATCCTCGTCAGCTCCGGCGCGACCAATGCCGGTATGGCGCCGCTCCACATGGACCACCGGCCCCGGTCGATACGGGAAAAGCAGGCTCTCGCCGCCGTCGGCCAGGGCGTCCTCATGCATACGTATGAACGGCTCTTCCGCGAATACGGCCAGGTCGTCGGCCAGGTCCTGCTGACCCGCATGGATTCCCAGGACCGGAGCAAGTTCATGAACTCTCGCAACGCTTTGCTGACGATGCTCGACATGGGCGTCATTCCCATCATCAATGAAAACGACGTCGTCGCCGTCGATGAATACAAAATCGGCGACAACGACACGCTGTCGGCTATGGTCAGCGGCCTCGTCGACGCCGACCTGCTCATCCTCTTGTCCGACATCGACGGCCTCTACACGGATAATCCGCGGACCCATGATGATGCCAAAATCATCCCTGTCGTCGACAACATCGACAAGCACATCTATGAAATCGCCGGCGACGCCGGGTCCAGCATGGGCACGGGCGGCATGTACACTAAGATACAGGCCGCGTCCATTGCCACGGCAGCCGATGTGGACATGGTCATCGCCTCGGGCAGTGAAGACGGCATCATCAGCCGTATCTGCGCCGGCGAAGAAGTGGGGACGCTGTTCAAAGCTAAAGAAACGCCGCTGCACTCGAAGAAGCGCTGGCTCGTATCGGGCAGCAAGGCCCAGGGCCGGCTCGTCGTCGACCAGGGCTGCCGCAATGCCATCATCGACCACGGTTCGAGCCTCCTGCCCGTCGGCATTACCGCCGTCGAAGGCATCTTCGATGAAGGGGACATCGTCAGCGTCGTCTACGACGGCCTGACCATTGCCAAGGGCATCAGCAACTACAGCAGCGTCAACATCAATGCCATCAAGGGCCTGCAGTCTGCGGATATTCCCAAGGTCCTGGGCCACAATGGCATTTATGAGGAAGTCATTCATCGCGATAATCTCGTCGCCATGTATTAAAAGGGGGTATTTTCTATGATATCCGAAGTATTCCGCAAAGGTCGTGACGCCAAGGAAGCCTCGTACGTCCTGGCCGCTGCCTCTACGGCGGAAAAGAATCAGGCTCTGGCCGCCATCGCCGACGGTCTCGTCGCCCATGAAACCGATATCCTGGCAGCCAATGCCGTCGACTTGCAGCGGGCTAAAGCCAAGGGCATGGCGTCGGCCATGGTCGACCGCCTGACGCTGACCAAAGAGCGCATCGCCGCCATGGCCGAAGGCGTCCGCCAGGTCATCGCCCTGCCAGACCCGGCCGGCGTCGTCCTCGACGAATGGGACCGCCCCAACGGCTTGCACATCCGCAAGGTCAGCGTGCCCTTAGGCGTCATCGCCATCATTTATGAATCGCGGCCCAACGTCACGGTCGACGCCGCCGTCCTCTGCGTCAAAGCCGGTAATGCCTGCGTTCTCCGCGGCGGCAGTGAAGCCATCGCTTCCAATACGGCCCTGGCCAAAGTCATCCGCGAAAGCCTGGCCGCAGCCGGCCTTCCGGCCGATGCTGTGAACCTCATCGAGGATACCGACCGGGCCCTGGTCAAAGAACTCTTGACCTTGCGCCGCTATATCGACCTGGCCATTCCCCGCGGCGGGGCCGGCCTGATCCGCATGGTCGTCGACACGGCGACAGTGCCCTGCATCGAAACGGGGAGCGGCGTCTGCCACGTCTACGTCGACAAGGATGCCGATTTGGACATGGCCGTCAAGATCGTCGAAAATGCCAAGGTCTCGCGGCCGTCGACGTGCAACGCCATGGAAACGCTCCTGGTCCACCGCGATGTGGCCCAGGCCTTTCTCAAGAAACTGGCGCCGGTCATGAAAGCCGACGGCGTCGAGCTGCGCGGTGACGACGAAGCCTGCCAGTCCAGCGCCATGAAGGCTGCCAGTGACGACGACTGGGCGACGGAATACAACGCCCTCATCATGTCGGTCAAGGTCGTCGGCTCCCTCCAGGAAGCACTGGACCATATCCGCCGTTTCAGCACTCACCATTCGGAAGCCATCATCACGGAAAACAAGGCCACTGCGGCTGCCTTCCAGGCCGCCGTCGATTCGGCCGCTGTCTACGTCAACGCGTCGACGCGCTTCACCGATGGCTTTGAATTCGGCTTTGGCGCCGAAATCGGCATCAGCACGCAGAAGCTGCATGTCCGCGGACCCATGGGGCTGGAAGCTCTCGTGTCCTATAAATACCTCGTCGACGGCGACGGTCAGGTCCGTTGAGGCTGCGGAAGCTGCGCGGGTATGGACGGACCCTGCGCCAGTACGCTGCGTCGCCGAAGACACAGTTTGAATACCGGCATTATGCCAGATTTTTATTGCTTTACGCGTTAGCAGTAGCTATCGCCTGGGGAGGAATCTATTGGTACCATGGAAATCACTAGGCTCGGCATCATGGGAGGGACCTTCAATCCCATCCATTTAGGCCATCTCATGATCGCTGAAGAAGCGCGCCAGACCTTTCACCTGGACAAGGTCCTCTTCGTGCCGTCATACATCACGCCCAACAAGAACGTCAACGGCGCGACGGCCGAGCAGCGCCTGGCCATGACGCGCCTGGCTACGGCTGACAACCCGCATTTTACAGTCAGTGATATGGAGATGCGCCGCAAGGGCAACTCCTATACGGTCGATACGCTGCGCTTCCTGAAGAAGCTCTACGGACCGTCGTATATCTTGTATTTTATATCCGGTACAGACACGATCCACGACCTGTACAACTGGAAGGAACCGGAAGAAATCCTGAAGCTGTGCCAGCTCGTCGGAGCGACCCGGCCCGATGGCTCAGAACAGATCGATTCCATCATCGCCTCTTTCGGAGAGCTGGGGAAGCATATCCTCAAGCTGCCCGTACCGACCATGGAAATCTCATCGACAGAACTGCGCCGCCGCATCCGTTTAGGGCTATCTGTGCGCTATATGATACCGCCGGCTGTGGCCGAATACATCAGAAAAAATGGAGTATATCAATGTACAACGAAGAATTCAAAGATAGAATCAAAGAGGATTTAAAGAAATCTCTGTCTTCTCATCGCTATACCCATGTACTGGGTGTAGCAGCAGCGGCCCGCGAATTGGCAGACCGCTACGGCTGCGATGCCGATACGGCTGAAGTAGCCGGCCTTTTGCACGATGCTGCCAAACAGCTGCCCCTGCCGGAGATGCAGGCACTGGCGGAAAAATCCTTTCCCGTCCTGCCGGCACCTATCCTGGCTAACGGCGGCCTGCTCCACGGCTATGCGGCCGTGACCATCGCCAAGGAGCGCTATGGCATTACCGACCCGGCCCTCTTGGGGGCCGTCGCCCACCACACGACCGGGGCGGAACAGATGAGCACCCTGGAAAAAATCATTTTCCTCGCCGATTACATCGAAGTGAACCGCGACTTCGACGGTGTCGACGACCTGCGCCAGGCAGCCAGGCGCGACCTCGATGAAGCCGTCCTCTTGGGCTATGATTCGACGATCCGCCATCTCCTCGACCAGGGCAAACCTATTTTCGTCGGCACCGTCGTCAACCGCAATGCCCAGATCGACGTCGTCCGTGCCGCAGATGGGAAGGCCTGAGGATGACACAGGAGAAACGAAGAAAGATATTATACCGCATCCTGGCCGTCGTCGCCGCCATCGCCATCGTCCTGGCAGGCCGGTCCCTGTACCTGCATTACCAGTCCATCAAAGAGGCGCCGATCCAGCAGGATGTGCCGGACACGAGCCAGACCCAGAGCGACAGCTCCGTCTTTGCCCAGACCAGCCCGGACAAGCCGCTCTACGTCCTGCTCCTCGGCACCGATGGCGGGGACCCGCAGCAGGCGAATTTCGTCGGCGTCGCGGCTATCAACAAGGCCAAGAAGCACATCGACATCATCATGCTGCCTGACGATACGAAAATCGAAGGGCGCAAGGAAAAGGGCATCCAGGAATTGCAGGATGTCTACAGTGAAGGCGGCATGAGCCTGGTCCGGGCCGTCGTCGAAGACATTTTCCACATCCCCATCCCGTATTATGCGACCTTTACGGCCGATTCCTTCTCGAAGATGGTCGACCTCAGCGGCGGTGTGCCGATTTACGTCGAAAAGAACATGTACCACGGCGACGAAGCGACGGGGAAGACCGACATCAACCTCTTCCAGGGCTATCAGACCCTGACCGGGAAGGAAGCCGCCGGCTATATGCGCTATATCGACGCGGACGGCTATCTGTCGCGGACGCAGCGGCAGGAACGGTTCATCAAGAACTTCTATGAAGACCGGCAGGACTGCTTCGGCGTGACCAATGCCTTCTTCATGTACCGGGCCTGGCACAACGTCGATTCCAACATTTCCGCCAAGGACATGGCCCAGCTGGCCTTCGATTTCCGCGGCGTGACGGCTGACAACATCGATTTCTATATCCTGCCCGGCGAAATGGCCATGAGCGGCAAGAACGGCGATACGAAATACTACTGGACCTACGATCCGGTCGAAGTCCAGAAAGTCATTGGCCGCACGAACAACGCCATCTCGACGGCGCCGGAACCGGATGATACGAAACAATAATTACGTCATAAAGGAGTTACTATATACATGCCAATTACCATGAAAGCAGCGAAAGCTGAACAACCGAAAGAACTGAAGAGCTATGAAATTGCCTGCAAGGCCGCTGACGACAAGAAAGCCTGGGACATCGTCACCCTCGATATGAGCGATTCGTCCCTCATGGCGGACTACTTCGTCATCTGCAGTGCCCGCAACAACCGGCAGTCCCAGAGTATTGCCGACAATATCGAAGAACAGATGGAAAAGAACGGCTATGATGTCCGTCACGTCGAAGGCTACCGCGAAGGCAAGTGGATCCTCATCGATGCCGGTGAAGTCATTGCCCACGTCTTCGTCGAACAGGATCGTCAGTATTACGATCTGGAAAACTTATGGTGCGACGCACCGCGCATTGCCTACGAAGGTGAATAAGATGACGACACTTCAGGAAAATAGTATTGTTACGCTGGAAGTCCTGCGCCAGAGCGATATGGGCGTCTTTTTGAACGGCGGTACGGGCAATACGAACGACGATATTTTACTCCATAAGAACCAGCAGACAGGCGACGTCAAAGTCGGCGACAAAGTGACGGTCTTCTTGTACCACGACCCGTCAGGCCGCCTGACGGCCTCTATGCGCCTGCCGAAGATCAAAGTCGGCCAGATCGGCTATGCGCCGGTCATCAATACGACGCGCTTCGGTGCCTTCGTCGACGTCGGCACGGAACGGGGCATCTTCATGCCCTTTGCCGAAATGAAAGGCCGCCCCAAGGAAGGGGAATACGTCTGGGTCAAGCTCTATGAAGACAAGTCCCACCGTCTGGCCGTCTCTATGGAAGTGGAAGACGAAATGCGCCGGGCTTCGCGGGCGGCGACGGACGCCAAAGTCGGCGACTGGGTCGAAGGGGCGGTCTACAACATGACCGACCAGGGGGCATACCTCATGACCCGCGAACGCTGGATCGCCTTCCTGCACCGCAGCGAATTCAACGGGCCCATCCTCATCGGCCAGATGATCAAAGGCCGCATCACCTACCTGCGCGAAGACGGCCGCATTAACATCTCCCTGCGCCAGACCAAGGAAAATGCCATCAATCCCGATGCCGAACGTATCCTGGACTTCCTCAAGCAGCGCAAGGGCAAGATGCCCTATGGCGACAAGACGGCACCGGCCGTCATCAAAGCCAAATTCGGCCTGAGCAAAGCCGCCTTCAAGCGCGCCTTGGGCCACCTCATGAAAGAAAAGAAAATCCACCAGGACCAGGGCTGGACCTATTTGGATATATAGGGGCTCGCGCGTGGCGAGCCCGCATGTGGCACGTTGTGGGAATCCCGCAAGCTGGTGTGATTGAGCGGTTCGTATAACCAACGGGACCGTGCACGAAGACATATGTCGTCATGCACGGTCCCGTTTTGATTTTATAGGGGCTTGCACGTGGCAAGCCCAATCCAGAATATGAACGCTTTTCCCGTTTGAGGAGAGTGCCGCCAAATACCCGACGGGCTCCCCACGTGGGAGACCCTACGGATTGAACTTTTTCTGTTAGATTCAGGCGGGCCGCCAGCCACAGCTGTCCGTTCTGGCAGCCGTCCTGCGTCTCCCGCTGGTCGGCACCTGACGGGCCAGAAAGGCTTTTGGGACGTCCCCTACGGATTGAACTTTTTCTGTTAGACAGAAAAAGTTCAATCTGTCCCATTTACAATGGGGTGGATATACCCTAAAATAGAGTACAGATTAATCATAACCATACATTGGCCAATGTGTGAAACTCTATAACCGTTAGGGGGATTTCACATGTCATCATATTCTATGGAACACAAACAATCGGCCACTTCGGCTGGGAGCCTTTGTTATGCGGCCGTTTTGACGGCGTTGGTCTTCGTCCTCACTTTTGTGCCGAAGATTCCCATTCCACTGGGCTATGCTCATTTGGGAGACGCGATTATTTTTGCGTCGGTCCTGTTCAGTACACGCCGGCAGGCGGCCCTGGCTGCCTCTATCGGGTCGGCCCTGTCCGATTTCATTGGCGGTTTCCCGATTTGGATCATCCCGACGCTGATCATCAAGTACGTCATGGTCGAAGCCGTCTTTTATACGGTACGCCCGGACAAACGGGAATGGACGCTGACGTCGCCGCGCGTCTTCATCGGTTTCTTCTTATCCGCTGCCTGGATGGTCCTGTCTTATACCGTATCGGGCAGTCTCCTCTACGGCAGCTGGGCCGTCGGCATCCCCATGGTGCCGGGACTCATCGGCGAAGGCGTCGTCAATATGATTGCCGCTTATGCACTGGCCGCTTGTCTGGTCAAGGCTAAATTCCATGGTTATGGTTATAGCCTGAAAAGATAAGGAATGATTGTATATGCATCAGAAGAAACTGGCTCTGGTCAATGATGTGACCGGCTATGGCCGCTGCAGCATCGCCGTGGCCCTGCCCATCGTGTCGGCCCTGAAAGTCCAGGGCTGCATTTTGCCGACAGCTATCTTGTCGGTCCATACGGGCTTCCACGACTATTATCTCGACGACTATACGGATCACATGACGCCGTATATCGAGAGCTGGAAGAAGAACGGCCTGACCTTTGACGGCATCAGTACGGGCTTCCTCGGCTCGGCCCGGCAGATCGACATCGTCCTCGATTTCCTCCGCGATTTCAAGGGACCCCATACATTGGCTATCGTCGACCCCGTCATGGGCGACAATGGCCAGCTGTATCCGTCGTATACCCAGGAGATGTGCGATGAAATGCAGCGCCTCCTGGCCTATGCCGACGTAGTGACGCCCAATGTGACCGAAGCCTGTGAGCTTTTGAACCTGCCGTACCGGTCGGACCGCGACTTGAGCGAGGACGATTTCGCCGCCATGGCCAAGGCCTTGGCCGACAAGGGGCCGCAGGGCGTCATCCTGACGGGCATCCACAATGGGCCGTACATCGGCAATTTCATCTATGACCAGGGGAAGATGAGCTGGGTCCGGGCCAAAAAGGTCGGCGGCGACCGCAGCGGTACAGGCGATGTCTTTACGGCCATCGTATCGGCGTCCGTCGTCCGCGGCGAAAGCCTGGAACAGGCCGTACAGAAGGCGTCGGACTTCATCTGCCGCGTCATGGCCTATACGGAAGAACTGGACCTGCCGCACAACGCCGGATTGGCCTTTGAAGAATATCTGACCACACTGAGATGATGTCTGCCATTCAGGCAGCTCTAAATAACAAAAAAGAGGATAGGGTATTATGATCGTTTACACTGTAGTAGGACAAGGACAATATGTAGATCTCGCAGATGGCTTGAAGATGAAGCCTGAAGGGCAGTGGAGCATGTACGTCAATCTGACCAACCGCTGTACCTGTTCGTGTACTTTCTGTCTGCGCTCCATGAAGAAGATGGCCGAAAATGAAACGCTGTGGCTGAAGCGGGAACCGACCGTCGATGAAGTGAAGAAGGCTCTCGATGGCGCTCCCTGGGACCACATCAACGAAGTCGTCTTCTGCGGCTTCGGCGAACCGACGGAACGGCTGGCCGATTTGACGGCCCTCTTGAAGTACGTCAAGGAAACGCATCCCGGCGTGAAGACCCGCGTCAATACCAACGGCCTGTCCGACCTGGCCTATGGCCGCGATACGGCCCCCGATTTTGGCGGCGGCATCTTGGATACCATTTCCATCAGCATGAATGCGTCCAATAAGGAACGCTACCTGGAACTGACGCGCAGCAAATTCGGCATCCAGTCTTATGACGCCATGCTCAAATTCGCCGTCGACTGTAAACAGTACGTCCCCAACGTCGTCCTTACCGTCGTCGACCACGTCGAAGACAGCGAAGAAATCAAGAAATGCCGCGCCATCTGCGACAAACTGGGTCTCCACCTCCGCGTCCGCGTGTACGAGGATAAATAACGATGTAGGGGCTCGCACGTGGCGAGCCCGCTGCCATAATGGGTTTGTAGGAGCCCAACATGTAAAGCATGCGATTCCGAATAGGACGAGAATTAACCTCTCAGTCAGCTACGCTGACAGCTCTCCTAGCAGGAGAGCCGGGCTGCCAGCCGCCAGCCGCCAGCCGCTAACTGCTAACTGCTAAAAAAGCGCTGCCGCATATGCGACAGCGCTTTTTTTTTCACTGTGTATTTTCGCCGTATTCATTGTAGAGTTGTTTGAGGATGTTCTTTCGTTCTACCATGCCCAGGAGCTTCTTGTCCTTGACGATAGGGATGGCTTTCAGGTGTTCTGCGACCATGACGCTGGCCAGGTCTTCCATGGTGGCGTCCGGGCCGGCCATGATGACTTTTTTTGTCATGAGTTGTTCGGCCGTGCAGGCAAAGAGTTTCTTGAAGCCCTGCTGGTATTCCTTGAGGTTGCCGTAATAGATGTTGGCTCCCAGGAGGTTGACGTATTGGGGGACACAGGGCTTGACTTCCTTGTACAGGAGGTCTGCGTCGGTGACGATGCCGATGATTTCCTTGTCGTCTTTGATGATAGGAATGGCCGTGATGTTGTTTTCTACGAACATATCGACGAGGTCAAAGATAGACGTATCTTTCTGCGCCGTAATGACATTTTTTTCCATGATATCTGCTGCCGTTTTCGACATAAGATCAACCCCTTTATCATAAATTCGATGGGAGCATGACTCCTATTCAATTACATTATACCATATTTTGGGCGTATAGGGACGTCTGTTGCCGTCCCGCCGGTCGCTATCCGCTAACCTCTTAAACGGGCTTCCCACGTGGAAGCCCCTACAGCGGCCTGCGGCCGGCGAACTGCGAACTGCGGCCTGCGTCCTTCGCCAAATCATGGTATAATAGGAACATATTTTACTAGACTAAAGGAGCGATGGACATGACCATAGATTATTTAGTAGCCGACCCTAGCGGCAATACGACGATTCTGGTGCTGACGCCAGTGCCGAAAGAGGAACACAGTGCTTTGGCGGCGAAGTTATTGGCCCTGCCGGGCATCGAAGCGGAACAGGTCGGCTATGTGACCCGCGAAGCGGGCAAGCCCCTGCGCGTCGACATGATGGGCGGCGAGTTCTGCGGCAATGCATCGCGGTCGGCGGCGGCCTGGGCCCTGGCCTGTGACGGCGGGACACAAGGCGTATACGATGTATCCTGCTCGGGCTGCGATACGGTCCTGCCGGCTAAGGTTGCCCAGAAAGGCGATGGCTTGTATGAAGCCTTCATTGAAATGCCTTATCCCGAAGATGTGAGCGGCGTCCTCGTCGACGCCGGCGATGTGCCGGCCCGTTTTTTCCGCGTCGATTTGCCGGGGATTACGCACTTCGTCCACTTCGTGCCTGATTTAGAAGGCATTGATAAAGAGAAATACTGGCATATCCTGGCTGATTACGTCGATGGCGAGGATTTCCCGGCTTACGGCCTGATTCTCTGCGATACGAAGGAACAGACCATGATTCCCGCTGTCTACGTCCGCGATACGGACACGCTATATTGGGAAAACAGCTGCGGCAGCGGATCGGCAGCCGTCGCCGCGGCCCTGGCCTGCACGACCCATAAGAACGTGGCCTGCTACATGAAGCAGCCCGGCGGTACCCTGGCCATTGCCGCCAAAGTCGGCGAACAAGGGGAACTGCAGCAGATCTTCATCGGCGGTCCCGTCAAATTGAGCCAAGTCCGAAAGGCAACTATATGATGAACGATAACGGGATTCCCACAACGGGCCGCCTTAACAGGACGGCCCCTACAGTGCGACATCTATGATGTCGCTGCGGCCTGCGGCTTGCGAACTGCGGCCTGCGGCCTGCCCGGGACGGGCGCCCCTCTACACCCGCGGTCCAGCCTGGATGATTTCTTCGGGCATGTCGGGGTACTTGGTCTTGAAGTTTTCGTAGAACATGGCGGCGACTTTCTTGGCCATGATGTCGTAGGACTTCTTGTTGTCCCACGTCGCCCGCGGGTTGAGTATCTGGTTGGGCACGCCTGGGCAGACCTGGGGGATGTCGACGTTGAAGCGCATGTCGTGACGGTAGGGGACGTTGTCGAGTTGGCCGTTCAAGGCGGCGGTGATCATGGCCCGTGTGTATTTCAGGTCCATGCGGCTGCCGATGCCGTAGGGGCTGCCGGTCCAGCCCGTATTGACCAGGTAGACCTTGGTGTTGTACTTTTCGATGCGTTCGCCGAGCATGCCGGCGTAAATATCCGGCGCCAAGGGCATAAAGGGTTCGCCGAAGAGGGTCGAGAAGGTCGGAATCGGTTCGGTAATGCCCTGTTCCGTGCCGGCGACTTTCGACGTGAATCCCGTGACGAAGTGGTACATCGCCGCTTCTTTACTGAGCCGCGAAATGGGCGGCAAGACGCCGAAGCTGTCGGCCGTGAGGAAGATGATGACCGTCGGGATGCCGCCTTTGCCGGGCTGGGCCGCATTGGGGATGTAGTCGATAGGGTAGCCGGCCCGCGTATTTTCGGTTATCTTGCTGTCGAAGTAGTTGGGATGGCGCGTGTCTTCGTCGAGGACGACGTTTTCCACGAGCGTGCCGGCCTTGATGGCATTGTAGATATACGGTTCCTTTTCGGGATTGAGGTTGATGCATTTGGCGTAACAGCCGCCTTCAAAATTGAAGATGCCCCGCGGCGACAGCCGTGTTCGTCGGCGCCGGCAAAGCCGTCGAAGAGGTAAATGGGCCGGTTCTGGAAGTAGGCCAGGATTTTGCTCTTGAGGGCGTTGAATTTTTCTTTGGAAATGGGCCGGTTGATGTTGTTCCAGGCGATGTAGTCGTGGATGGACGGCGTATCGACGATGAACTTGTCATCCGGTGCCCGGCCGGTATATTTGCCGGTCCGCACGACCAGGGCCCCAGTGTCGCTGAGGACGCCTTCGCCATTTAACAGGGCCTGTTCCGTCAGCCAGGCCGGCGACATATTGCGGTATACTACTTTGGGATTCATGAGTCCTATGCGTTCTAAACCATATGTCTGTTGCATATCTATCACTCCTTTGAGATTTGTGGCTCGTAGGGGCCGCCCGCGGGGCGGCCCGTTTGTGGAAACCCCATAATCTGGCACCGCAGACTGCGAAATAACCTCTCAGTCAGCTGTGCTGACAGCTCTCCTAGCAGGAGAGCCGGGCCGCC